>JAITBS010000683.1 GCA_031283515.1 Planctomycetaceae bacterium | reverse complement strand
ACCGCAATGAAAATTGCCGGAGGTTGGAGGATTCCTTTCCAGTTGTAGGCTTGAACGGCAAGGTAATCTTTTCGGGCAACTTCAAAATCGCCTTCTGTTTTTCCGGTGATTTTCCGAAAAGTTTTCTCAAGATCGGTTTTGACATATTCCACACCATTGATAAGTAATTTTTCCGGTGCAGCCGCAAGTTCTGTTGTACTGATTTTGTTATCTTTGTTCGTGTCCAGCAACGAACCAAGATCGGATACCAATTCATTCTCCTGAACTTCGTTATTCTTGAGAAGATCGGTTACGGTTTTTCCCAAATCCAAGTACCGCCATGCGGAATCAACCATCGTAATGTCGTTCCATTGCGGTAATACCGTTTCGGAACCTTCGATTTTGGTGATTCTTGGTGCATTTTGCGGTAAATCACGAATATATCCGTACAATTGACTGCCCAGAACCTGTCCAACACCGAGAAGCAGAAACGCCATAAGACTTTGGACACTTGCTTTGAGTTCTGCGGGAGCTTTCTTGTCGGCATACATGTACGCGGCAACATAAAGAAAACTGTAGCAAAAACCATGTAACAACAAACCCAATATGGCAAACTCAAAGGTCGGAACCATAAAAACAAAATACCGCAATGACCATGCCCCAATTCCGAGAACAAGCACCCACTTCAAACCGATGACTCCAATCGCCAATGGAAGAAGCGACATGAAAAAGAGTTCTGAAAATTGATTCAGAGTTGTCAGAGCCAACGGTGAAGGATAACCATGTTGATTTAGATAAGGTTCCTGAAACGGGAAAAAGAAATTACAAGCAGGAATACTTGCAAGAAACGCACAAATGACGAAAAAGGCAAACCCAAAATCTTTAAACAATTTCAACGCACCAAGACCGAGTGCATCACTTAAAGAATTATGTTGTTTATCGGAAGCGGCGATTCCTTTGGGCGGGGTGTTGGGCAAGGTTAGGCTGTAAAGAGCAAGCAACAAACCGGCACCACCACCAGCGAAAAAGAAGTAAGGTTGATCGGCTCCGCCGAGAAATGCAGCAATAAACAAATTAACCACAATCCAACCAATGGTTCCGAAAACAAAAACATAAGGCGCACTTCCTTCTTTGGAGTGTTTGAACACGATGGAGTTGACCAGCGCAATCGTCGGCATGAAACACACACCGGACAGGAGAATCAATGTCATTAGAATGGCAAAGGACTGATTTCCTGCTACGCAAAGGAATCCGCAGGCAAGTAAACAGAGGCTGCCGATGAAATGGAGCAAGGCAACCACTTTTTGTGCTGCGAAATACCGGTCGGCAATGGGACCGATGAAGAGTGGTGAAATAACGGCACCGAGTGGGATAGCGGCGTAAAGCCAACCGATTTGCCAACCGGGCATTTCGAGAATACGTCCCGCGTAACCGCCAAGTGCTCCTGCCCAACTACCCCAAATGGCAAACTGTAAAAAATACGCAATACAAAGTCTTGGATAGACAAACATAATACTTTTCGATTCTGTCATAATTAGTTCTCCGAAAAATAGGAATAATTAGTATCTAAACAACTATTGAAAGGAAGCTAATGAAGGGAATTATTCTCGCACAACAGCATAACAAAATCAAGACCCCCAATAAATTGATGAGTTCCTGTCTATTTTGGTAACTATTCAGGGAACTTTGTTAATTTGTTGACGAACAACTGTTTTCGATTTCTTCCAAAAATACTCGGCAATTATCGATAAGATTATTGCTATGGCTGAATAGACCGCTCCCAATCAGAATGAGCATATCGTTACCGTAATTTTGTACCATTTCCCGAATATTTTTCAATTCCATACCTCCGGCAGGACAAGGAAAAATTGCCGGCAATGTTCCCAGTTTTTCCCGACTGGCGGTAACAATTTCACGGCAATCTTCCCGCGATAACGGAAAACGTCCGCCGTAATTAGGAAAGATTGTCGCATCGGCTCCGGTAATCCGCATCAGTGTTCCAAATAACACCCGACAACTAATTCCCTGAGAATTGATCGCGTAACTGCCAATAAATGCCGGATGTGCAATAATGGGAAGCCCAAGCTGCATTTGCGCCAAACGCCGTAACGCATCCCAACCCACAAGACCCGGTGTTACCATAAGACCGCCGGCACCAAGCTCTTTCGCCCGAACAGCACGATCAAAAAACAATTCAATCGGTGCTGTAATATTGGGTACATAAATTGCGTTGCGTTTTGTTCGGGTGTTGACTTCATGAACGGCGGCGGCACAACGCAAAACCCGTTCTTCAAACGGAGCAAAACATTGATCAGAAAGACCATGATCATCCTTAATAATATCAATACCGCCTTCCGCAAATTGTTCCGCCAACCATGCCAGATTTTGTGCGGAAAGCCCCATCGGTTTTAACGCCGTAAACAACAGCGGACGTGTCGGTACTCCCACAAGTTGCCGAACTCCGGCAATACCAAAACGCGGACCAGGTAATTGTTCAAGAATCCCTTGACTCGGTTGAATCGCAACAACCTGAATTCCTTGTTTGATACTGATATTACCAAAAACAATATTGAGAAACTGAGTCAATTCTCCAGCAGCAATTTCGTCGGCATAACTGATTGTTGCCAACCAACTTGTTTCGTTTTGCTGTTCGAATTGCTCAAGATTGCCGACTATCTTTTCTTGAATCACACCGCAAGGAAGAAGACGAACCGGAAATTCAACCGTTTGTTCCGCACAAATATCCGCCGCTTTATTTCGTGTCTCTGCTTCATCGCCAAATAATCGGTAAGTCACCCGAAAACGATTGCCGCTCAGTTGATTTTCCAGTCGAATAGGATCAAAATCTGCAAAAAACATTGTAGTTACCGTGTCAAGAGTGATGAGTATAGTACATTGCGAAACTATGGACAATTTGAACAATTAACAAAAAAAAAGCGGGACTATAAGCCGGGTTCTGTTCTCTGGTCGAAAGTGATCAGAGTGATGGTCATTTATCTGGGAAACCGGTTACCCGATTCCTCAAGCAGTCCACCCGGATCTGATAACGGTTCGGACAACCTTGATCCTGTTTGACCTTGCTCCCAATGGGGTTTACCTAGCCAATTTGGTTACCCAAACCGCGGTGAGCTCTTACCTCGCCGTTTCACCCTTACCGGTATTACCGGCGGTTTATTTTCTGTTGCACTTTCCCTGACCTCTCGGTCGGCGGATGTTATCCGTCATTGTGTCCGATGGAGCCCGGACTTTCCTCCACTTAAAAATAAGCAGCGACCATCCGTCCCACTTTGAATCCGAAAAAATTAGGAATGTTTATATCCAATCCTGTTATAACCTGTTATAAATCGAAACAACAACCAATATCAATAATAAACAAGAGTATAGTTAATCCACAACTGTAGAAATTATCACAAAAACTCCATTGACACATTTTTTTCAGTGTATGCGTCTATTGATTTAAAAGTCGAATAGTAAAAAATTATAGATGTTTATTGATTTTGGTCAATGGGTTAACATGTTTTGTCTTTAGTAATAGTAACATGTTCAATAAGGTTTTCCGGTTAAGATGGTGAAAAAATCTTATTTTGGAGTTTTGCGATTTTGGGGCGGTAACGGCGCATTCTGATATTCAGAGGATTTTATCACCGATGAAATAATCGGTTTGGTTTTCCGTTCGGAAATGTTTATTTTCTGTCCGGGAATATTGGTTTGGGCGTTGACAGTGTACGCACTCTTGAACGAATCGCATTCTGGTCTATTTATCCGCATCTGATTATTTATCAGAGTTTGTAAATAATCAGATTCAGTTACAGGTATTTCTGATAATTTATTAAAACTGTTCACACTTGAATTTTCGGTATGAACCGCTTACTACTTATCGGAAAACAGACTTTTATACTTGTTGTATTGTAACCGTAATTCATAGTACAATATCGCCGCCCATGTAAACATTGTGCAAATAAATTGAATGCGGACAAAACACAAAATCTTTCAACTCAATTTGAGAAAATAATCGTACATGTTAATTCTACGTATTTTTCTCCTGTACGAATTTCAACCATTCTTTATTTGTTATTATCAACTTGATTTTTTCCATGTCATTTGCTTCATTTATTTTTTTGAGTATCAATAAACCTTTTCTGGCAATATTGTATGCACCGTTAGCATCGGCATTGTCGGGTAGATTATTTTCAACATTTCGGCTGTCAAAAAATTTACCTTCCTTGTCGGCAACCGGCGAAATAAGATAATCCGTCTCTCTACTAGTCGTGTTGCTAGCGTCGGTGTTGTTGTCATTGTGATTTGTTTTTTCTTTGTATAAATCAGAATCCTTTATTATGCTGTTACGAATTTGTAATGTCAATTTGAATAAATATAATAGAGATTCAAAAAAAACTTTTTCGTTTTGATTTATGATTGATTGTTGAAGATTATCGTCGATGTCAATTTGATTTTTTTCAAACAAATTTTTTAATTTATCCGTTAAGATGATTTCTCTATTATCCCATTGATTATTTTTTTCTTTATTACGAAAATTTTCTATTCTTTTACCCACTGTACAGATTGTCCAATTAAGACGCGTATCGACAGCTTTAACATTGAATTTTGTGTAATCGTCAACCACAAATTCAAAATAATTTTCGTTTTTATTGTAACGAATATCGGCAAATTTTTTGAGAAATTCTTTTGCCTTATCAATATTGATATATTTGGTATCAAATAAATTGACAAATCCTGTTACAGGGTCTATTTTGCTTGTGTTCCAAGCGGGAATATAAAACAAAAAACCGTTTTGTTTACCTATTTCCTTGAAACTTTTAAACCTGTTAGTCAGTTGATAAGCGTTGAGTAAACCTCCTTTTTCTGTTGCCTTTTTCTTTTTATCGACTAAATAATTGAGTTTATCGATAAGCATTTTTTCAAACTTTTGATAAATTTGTTTTTCCACCTTTTGGCGACCTCGCATAAAGCCAAAATTCAAATCTTCCAA
>JAITBS010000110.1 GCA_031283515.1 Planctomycetaceae bacterium | reverse complement strand
AAACCTCATTTAAAACCTAATTTCTTCCTAACAAAACAACCTCAGTAGCAATGAATCCCCCAAAAACCAACCTCATTACCTCATTATTCGTTTACGTTTTTAATGAGGTAATGAGGTTGGTGTGGGGAGCGTCTTTTGCTACTGAGGTTGTTTTGTTAGGAAAATTAGGTGAAAATGAGGTTTTTTGCCGCAAGCGGAGTAATACCGTTTTGGTAATAATCCTCTTGCAACACTATTCACTCATAACTATTCACTCATATCCTGGCGTTAGGTTGGAGAAGAACTTAAACCCGCTGCGTTGCGGCGGGTTGTTACGCATTGCCCCGTTGGGGCGAAAGAAAAAAAACTTTTGAAGTCCATAAACGTAAAAAACAATAATTCCACTGATATATTACAAAAATTTTGCCGGTATATTACCTAATTTTTTAAAATATCTTATATTAAGGGAACAGATGAGTTGTTTTATTCTGTTGTTTGTGTTATATTGATAAACATTTACTTAATAGACGGTCAATTCGATAATTGTCCGTCACAGTTGGCAGGCACTTCATTTTTTTGTTGCGATAATATTTTGGGGTTATAATTATGTTTCGGACTATTTTGATTGGGAGTTTTCTGATTCTTGTTTGGGTACTTCAAACCGTTTCTGCACAGGAACAAACAGAGAGTTCAGAAATTGAGGATGTTCAGAAATCTGAAACGGTTAATCCCTTTTTTGCACGTTTAGTACCGCCGGATCGAACAATACTTCGTCGTTACGATCAAACCGGACGTCTTATTGAAACCGGCAGATTAGCAGAAGCAGCCCAACTGCTCGGTGCTATTTTGGAAGATCCCAGTGATTACTTTGTCCAGCCAGATTCCCAATCAAATGATTATTCGCCGCAAACTTCAAATAAACTATTCAGCAATCTCGTTCTTGAACGATTACAGGGATTACCAAGCAACGCATTGGAATCTTACTCTCTTCAATTTGAAACTCAAGCCCGACGGTTATTGGAAAACGCTGTTCAAAACGGGTCAATTGAAGGAATTCAACAAGTTTCAAAATTGTATTTTCCAACCACTTCCGGCGCAATCGCAACTTTTCTGCTCGGTATTGAACAATTCGAACAAGGAGCTTACGAAACCGCCCTGTTGACATTACAACGCCTAACTCAAAGCCGGCATAACCTGACACCCTTTGAACCCGTATTGAGTTTGACACTGGCAAGTACCCAACTCCAGTTTCAGCAAACAGATAATGCACGGAAAACTATCGAACAATTGCTCAAACATAATCCCGCACCCGATATTTTGTTTTTCGGTAACGAATTGTGGAACCCCAAATCAACCGATGAAATTATTGCCCGACTGGAAACATTACGCGATGATTCAAAATCCATTTCGTTGGCTTTGTGGTTGGAACAAACCGGTTGGCTACTCGGAATGGGAACACCTAGCCAGAATCCAGAAACAACCGCCCAAAAACCACTCCTCGAACTCGTCTGGTCTGTACCAATATTGAACAAATTACCTTTCAATCGGGAAACAAACAACCTTCTAAGTCTTGTTCGGAATGGATTAGATACGTATATTCCCGCCGCACAACCGTTAATGGTTGGCGATTGTCTCTTAACTCGCGGAATGGACAGAATTACGGCAGTCGATCAAAAAACCGGAAAACAACTTTGGACTGATACAGAACCGGATTTTCAAATCTCAAAAAAAATTCAATTACCGTTTCCAATGAACTTCAACACCGTGAGAATGAATAATCAGAATTATCGAGGATTGCTTCGTATTTTCTTTTGGCATGATCGGATTACTCACCAAATGAGTAGTGATGGTTCTCGTCTTTTTACAGTTGACGGTCTTGATATGCGGTCTTTGGCTTACGCCACATTGGGTCGCGGAGTACGGAATCTCCAAATCGGTAAAAAATCCGTCGAAGACCCACGATGGGGTCCCGGGAATACCCTGGTCGCACGGGATGTCAAAACCGGACAAATCTTGTGGAAAATCGGAAAATTTCCGTATGTCCAAAAACGTTTCGATCAATATGCAGAAGAATTTGAACTGGAACAAAATGAACAAAAAAAGAAAAATCCCAAAAATTCATCGTCTCCCAATAAAAATTCAAATCAAGAAACGAAAATAGCCAATAACGATACAAACGAAAATTCAAACCAAAGTACAAATGAATATACCAACGAAAAAGATAAAACACCTGCAAAACCAAACGAAGGTTTTACTGAAGAGGAACTTTTTTTCAGTGAAACATGGTTTCTTGGTGCTCCACTTCCGTTTCATGGTCGGCTCCATGTTATTGGGGAAAATGGCGGAGTTATTCGTTTGATCGTTTTGGATGCGGAATCGGGACGCCTGATTCGGCAGCAACCATTGGGAATTCCGGAAAATCCGTTTGAAATGGATCCTTTTCGAAAATATTATGGTCTTATTCCTTCCGCTTCCAATGCTCTAATTCTTTGCCCGACAGGTATTGGATTTGTTGTTGCTCTGGACGCCGCAACAATGACTCCGATTTGGTGTTTCAGTTATCGGGCAGTAGAAAAAGAGGATACGAATGTTCGTAACCAACTTCGGCAAATGAGGAATCGACCCATCGGCGGAATTGTTCACGGTCAGAATGATGAATTTCGTAACTTGTTTGCGTTGACCGGTTGGCAGGTTCCGGCTCTAATGATTGACAACAACCGAATTTTAGTTGCGCCGCCGGATGATCCGGCATTGTATTGCCTTGACCTTTTGACTGGAAAATTACTTTGGCAAAAAAAGGAATTGAAACGGGAACATGCGTTGTATGTTGCTTGCATCCGAAACGGAACAGCTTACATCGTAACTCCCAACTCCATGCTCGCACTTAAAACAGAATCAGGAGAACCTGTTTGGGAATTTTCATTGACCGCCGCTTCACTGTCAACAAAACAGGTTTATACTGAAACTGAAAATGAAACTGAAACAGAAACGGAAATAGTCAATACTGAAATTGTAAATTCCGAAACTGCATCCGAACTCAAACCCAGTGTTCGTTTTCCGCGTTCGCTTAAACCGAACGGAATTGGTATTCACAACGGTAATCAGTATTTTTTACCGTTTACGGATGGATATTTGGGGATTGTCGATTTGGATCAGGGAACAATCAATTTGATGTCTCCGCAACTTCTTTCGCAAATTCCTTCGACAACAATTGACTTAAAAAAAGACAACAAATCCAATGCTGATTTTTTGACGGAATCTTTGATATTGCATGAGGACAATTTTTCTTTATCTTTATTTCCGGCTTATCGGGAAATGAACGATCTTGCTTATGATTCGTTGCTGCGTCAGGAAATAACGCTTGGCAATTTAATTGGTTTGCGAGGTCGGTTCTTTTCGCAAACTCCGAATCGGCTTATTTGTTTCGATCAATGGGAACCCTTGAAAGAAAACGCAACAAATCGGCTTAAAATAAATTCCAATGATTCTGAAGGACTGTTGCAACTTGGACGCATTCGCCGTGCCGAAGGAAATATTGCGGAATCTATTGATTTGTTTCGTCGTTCGTTGCAATCCCGATATTCGGAATATGCAGCAGACTGTTTGCGAAAAACTCTTCTGAATGCTGTCCGAAACGATTATTCGACATGGTCTTCTACCGGATCGGAATTGGAATCTTTAGCGGAATTTCCAGAAGAACTTGGCGAAATCCTGTTTGTTCGGACGCAGGGCGCATTACAAAATGAAAAGGCTGACGAATTGACTGATTTGTTTCAAAAAGTTTTTTATCTCGAAGCCGAACACCCTACTCAGGTTCCGGTCAACGCCGAACTCTCATCTCAACTCCATAGCGTTTTGGGACAATTTCTGAAACAATCCCTCCAAAAAAACAAAAATCCGGAACTCAAAAATATAATCAACCGTGTTGCCGAATCAATTTTTGAACAATTATCCGAAAAAAAAGAACCGCCGCCGTTTTTTACGAAACTGAAATGGAATAAAAATTCCCAATTCACGAAAAATCAATTTTTGTTACGACCGTGGTGGGAACAAGAATCGTTATTGTTGTTTTCTGAGATACGCCGTTGGCAGGTTTTTACCGAATTGTTTCAACATTTGCCTATTTCCGAGCAAGCCGAAAAGAATTTGCGGGAACATTATGAGCGTCATCGTTTTTTCACTGCTTTGGAATCGGCGTGGAATTTTCCGGTTGAGTGGTTTCTTCCGGCGAGTTTTTTTGAGTCGAAAAAAGAAGAATCCGTAACCAATTCTTCCGTTGTTCCCAATTCCGTAACACCGGCTTCCGCATCGCCGACAATACCGGCAGTTTTACAAACATCAACATTTGATTTTGAAAAAACACAATATCTTGCAACACTTTTGGAATCACAGGGAAATATTGCGGACGCAACTTATTATTACCGGATTCTCGAAAAATATTTCAAGGAACATCTTCAAAAACAAGGACAAAAACCGGAACAAACTATTTTGGAAAAACCCAAGTTCAAAGAATTTTGCGAACGGGAAATAATTTCAAAGAATTGGTATGAGGGTGATGTTCTGATTGAAGACGATCCGCAAGGCGAAACACAATTAGAACATTCGCATGAAGGAACGATTGCCCGAATTCTTCGGGCAACACAACCGCGTAACCGTTTTACAGCGAATCAACAATACAGTTTACCGTTTTTAAGTTCGTATGAGCCGTTTCTTTCGCCGTACAGTTATTCGCTGGAAACGATTCAGCCGGATGTTTTTCTTGTTTGTTATGATCGTTCCGGTGAAGAACGTTGGCGAAGCCGTCTTTCCGGAATTTATTCCGACATGATGGACTACGGTTTTTTCAATGAAAATTCCAGCCATTATTCCTATGGATTTTCCGATCTGACGGTTTATTTGAAAGGCTGTAATCATTTGCTTATTCTTGTTCGGGAAAATGAAATGATTGCGTTTGATACTTTCCGTTACAATTCGGAAGACGGTCCGAAAATTCTTTGGACAAAAACGCTTTCCTCTGTTCTTCCAAGCCGGCAGATGTCCGGTTCGGTGTCGTTGGGTAATTTTCAGGTGTTTGCCTCGCAGCCGGATCGAGGTTTTCCTAAGGAATCCTTATTTGTTTCGCCGCAAGTTGTTTGTTATCGCGACGCCGACTGTGTTTACGGATTGAACCCAGTTACCGGACAAACTCTTTGGACACGTAAAATTACTTCACCATCGTGTTCTATTTTGGGTGATCGGGAAAATTTGTTTTTAATTTTTCCTGATGTTCATCAGGTAATTGCTGTTGATCCGTTAGTTGGTCAGGAACTGGTTTCTGGAACAATTCCGCATGGAGCAATTCTTGCGTTTGAAACAAACCTTGTTTTTTTAAAACATGTTTCTCCGCCGCCCGGAACCAATTCGTCCAACGGCTTCCAACTCCATTTGAGTGATCTCCGTGAATTGTTTCAAAAACGTCGTCGGGCGTTAATTTTTACGGAGGACACGGAATCAGGAGTCATTCCGTCCATTCCAACCTATTCGATTGGCGACAATCTTTCTCATGAATCAATGGTACGGTTAATTCATTTCGGCAGACTTTTAGCCGTCGTCTCCTGGACATCAAAAAAGTTACGGATTTATGACCTCCAAACCAAAAAGGATATTTTGGGTTCAGTAAACGATTGGGGAGTGCGAACCGGAGCTGTACTCCCCGAAATGAAACTGCATGGACAAGCACGAAGACATGATTGTGATTTTGATGTTGAAATATTGGGAGATCGGTTTCTGGTTTATTTTACGGAATCAGGGGAAATCAATCTTCGTCCGTCAGATGAAGTTGAAAACGGTATTGTTTTTAAAAGACGACGAAGTCCGGTTGTCAATATTCATTCCCGTCCTGTTGGCATCGGTTCCATGATGCTTTACGATATTGATGGAAAACCATGTTGGACACAACCGGCTCGGATTGACGACTGGTACCGACTCCTTCGGGTACCGCCCAATACTCCGGCGGCACTGTACGCTGTTATGTTCAATGACGATGCAGTCGGACAACCCACAATCTCTTCAACAGCGTTGCTCGGAATTGACAAACAAACCGGTAAAATACGTTTTCGTGTATTGATTCCGCCATTGCAGCGTCCATTGCTTCAAGGATTCCGAATAACGGTTGACTCCAAGAATCAACAAATTTCCTTCCTTGCTCCGGGACGAACGGTTGTTGCAAAATTCACAACTCAAACAAAAACATCAATACTAAAAAATGAAAAAAACGTTCCGCCGTTAGACAAATCATTAAAAGAATTGTTGGAACTGTTTCAGTAAAATTTATTTCAGTAACGCTTATTTTAGTAACACTTACAGAAGTTGTCCGCAGATTGTGCAGATTTTCAGGCAATATTCTTAAACGGTTTTTACGAAAATTTCACGGAATAATTATATTTTTGATAACCATTCGTAAATATTTTTTCGAGCCTACGAAACAACCCCAATAATATAACAGACGAAATTAATATATTTATGACCGAAGTTAAAACTGCTTATCAATTGATTGAAAACGAGATGACAACAATGGAAGAATTAGCACGGGAATCGCTTTCCGGTGTTGATTCATTTGTGGGCGAGGTTGTTCGTTACAGTATTCAATTAAGCGGTAAACGTCTTCGCCCGATGCTGTTATTTCTTGCTGGTCGGGCAATTGGTAATACGGTTCTTTTGGATAATAAACATGTTCAGACGGCGGCAGCGATTGAATTTGTCCACACGGCATCACTGATTCATGATGATATTCTTGACGGAGCCTCTATTCGTCGGCATTGTGCAACGATCAATGTTCGTTGGAATGTACAAATTGGAGTATTGGCGGGTGATTTGCTTTTGACGAGGGCTTTGGAATTGATGGCGCGGAACGGCGAATTACATGGTTTTCGCCGTTTGGCGGAAGCCTGCCGCAAAACGTGTGAAGGTGAACTTCGTCAACTTGGTTCAGTGAATCGTTTTGATATGACGCCGGACGAATATTATGAGATGATTGCAGGAAAAACAGCTCCTTTACTTGCGTGCAGTGCGGAGTTGGGGGCTTATTATTCAGGCGCCGACAACGAAACAACCGAACGATTTCGGATTTTCGGACATAAACTTGGTTTGGCATTCCAAATTGTTGATGATGTTCTGGACATGATTGGTGAAACCGGTACTGCCGGAAAGACATTACGTACAGATTTAATCAACCGCAAACCGACATTACCATTGATTTTGTATCTGAAAGCTGCTGATTCTGCCGACCGTACCGAAACATTAAACCGGATTTGCCGAAACGATTTTGATGAACTATCGGCACAAGAAATGGTGTTACGTTTTTGTGAATCCGGTGCTGTGGTGTTAGCAAAACAGGAGGCAGAACGTTTAATCAATGAGGCAATTGCCTTACTATCCGGTTTTAACGGAAATACTCAAGCGATTGCCGCATTGATTTCGGTAGCTCAGTTTGTTGTCAACAGAGATAATTAGTAACTGTTTATGCATTATGGAAAACAGGAACGGTTACATTTTATGAACACCCGCAGGTCGAACACCGGGACCATTTTGATTTCCGTTACCGAGATCGTCAATAATTGTATCAGCGGCGGTTTGGAGACGTTTGAGAATATCTGGATATTGTGCGGAAACATCGGTTGTTTCACCAACATCGTTTTGTAAATCATACAACGCAAGTGAAGTCTGTTTTTGTACATATTTTCCCGGTGTTCCATCTTTACCCGATTCCTGTCCTTCCATTGAGCGATATTGATGCGGTAACACGAGTTTCCAACGGCTATCGCGAACCGCAAGTAATTTTTTACCGTAATAAATCGGATAGGCTTGATGTGGTGATTGAGCGTTTGGTTCACCGAAAAGCAAAGGGCGAATATCTTTACCGTCAATTTTCTTTTCCGGTAACGCAGCTCCGATAAGTGCGGCGGATGTTGGTAATAAATCAATCGTTGAAGCCAGTTCTCCGCATTGTGTTCCTGCCGGAATTTTTCCGGGATACCATGCGATTGTTGGTTCTCGAATCCCGCCTTCAAAACCGGTTCCTTTACCTTCCCGTAACAATCCCGCTGTTCCGGCGTGATTCCCATAAGAAAGCCATGGTCCATTATCGGAGGTAAAAATAACCAATGTTTTTTTGTCCAGATTTAATTTTCGTAATGTATCAAGAATTTGTCCGGCAGACCAATCAATCTCCATGACAACATCGCCGAAAATTCCTGTACCGCTTTTTCCCGCAAACTTATCGCTCACAAAAAGCGGAACATGAACCATCGAATGAGGAAGATACAAGAAAAAAGGTTTATCGGCATTTTTGGTGATGAATTGAACGGCGCGTTCGGTGTATTGGGTGGTCAGTGTTTTTTGAATCTCGCCTGTTACGATTTCTTCTTGAACGGTTGTTCCTTCAATGAGATGAAGGTCAGGAAAACCGCGTTTCCGTTTTTCGGCATCAGGAGGAAGATGGGCGTAATCAGGATGTAACGGCCACATATCATTAGAATACGGCAGACCAAAGTATTCATCAAATCCTTGGTTTGGCGGTAAAAATTCAGCATGATGACCGAGATGCCATTTTCCGTAACAGGCGGTTGTGTAACCTTTTTTCTTGAAGATTTCGGCAATTGTTTCTTCGTTGGGATTCAGCCCGATTGGAGCGGTTGGACTCAATGCGCCGCTAATACCAACTCGCCGATGATAACAACCGGTGATCAATGCGGAACGTGACGCCGAACACACCGGCGATGAAACAATAAAATTGGTAAACAATCGTCCTTCTGTAGCCATACGGTCAAGATTCGGAGTTGGAATTTTCGAGCCGAACGGTGCAATATCGCCGTAACCCATATCGTCAATAAAAATAATAACGACATTCGGTAATTCCGACGCAAAAATAGACGTACAGAAACAAACAAAAAATACAGTAACAATTCGAAATAAATGTTGCATGGTAAAACTCATGAGTTTTGTTAAATAAAGGGTTCTAAAGTAAACGTTCACAGTAATAATTTTACTTATAAATTATTTTGATTGTTTGTTGTACCGATGTCAAGAGAGATGACGCCCATTTTTTTGTTGACGTTAATTGAAAAAGGGGTTGACTCTGCTTGAGTAAATTTAATATCGACAAGCTGATATTCTTTAGTTTCTTTTTCTCTTTTATCGTAAAGTTTTGCTAATTCACTTTCTGAAGTCGGCATAACATCGGGAAGCGGAGGAACAACTGTTTCCAACTTATCAACCGTTACTTTAAAATCACCTGCCGGCGCACCTTTAAAATATCCATGCGTAAATATTTCTGCTTGTCCATTTTCATTAGTACGTCCATTAATTGTCCATGGAAAATTTTCTGATGTTGAATGTAGTGAAACAATGGCGTCAGTCAACGGCTGACCATTTTGTGTGATCTGGATCGAACAATGGTACAATGTCGGCATTCCATCCGGCTGTACTCGTTTACTGCCGCAACCAGATAAAAATGAAACAGAAAAAGAAAAAAACAATAATATCACGATTAATATTTTGTGTAAATAAAATTTTTTCATAAGTTCTCCATAATTTAATTTTTAAGAAATATTAAAAAATGTTATCAAAAAGAGCTTGATTCACTGCCGTTAATTGTAGATAACGCTCCCCAGATGCCATAAGGACTGACTCCCGAATCTTTAACGGATAAAGATAAATCACCGCAATGGATTCCTTCCGAAATAAAACGAACACTACCGTCAAGCAATGCGGCATTGACTCCGCCGGTGTGATAACTTGTTGCAGAAAAAGCTCCCCATCCTCTATGAACAGTGGGTTGATTGCGATTTGTACAGGAAGGAGAATTGGGTGGTAGTGCGGTATTGAATCCGCATCTTGCCGGA
>JAITBS010000677.1 GCA_031283515.1 Planctomycetaceae bacterium | reverse complement strand
GCAAGAAGATCAATGTGTACCAACCATCTCAAACAAATGGGTATAGCGGTACATAATTTTCACGATACTCGAAACGGTTTACCTCCAATCTCTGTGGGAGGTTCCAAACATGAAGATTCTGGACGTGCAAGTTTTTGGGTCTTACTTTATCCGTTTATTGAGCAAAATACTTTGTATGAAAGTATTGCCAGTGCCGAACTTGGGACAACCAAAGGATTTGATGTTATTCTTTGTCCCAATGGAATGGGAACCGATACCACAACAACTTGGTGGGGGAAAATGACAAAAGAACAAAAAGATGGATTCGGTAGTGTTTCGATGTACCGTTGTCCAACACGCCGAGGTTCAAGTCAGAGTCTTTATGATGATTCTTCTGCTGCAGAAAATGTACGTGGACCTTTGGGAGATTATGCTGTGGTGGTTCGCGCTAAAAATGTTAACTCACTTGCATCTGTTTGGCATGGTCATATTTCTCATAAAGATACAGAAACATCTGTATCAATAACCACTCAATTTGGGGCAACACGTGTTGCTCTCTTAGCAAGCGCAGGAAACTATAATACATGGCAACCCCGCGATGCAATGGCTTGGTGGTCTGATGGTACCAGTAATCAATTAATAATTGGTGAAAAACATATTCCAACCGGAAAACTTGGAATTTCCAAAGGAACAAACGCCGCTGATGCAATTGTTGATGCGACGGCAACAGCCGATGCGACTTATCTAGCTACCGGACGTTATCGATGCGGTGCTTCACGTTGTATCGCTGCCAGACGAACCCTTTCCAAACCGTATGAAGGTGAACTCGAAAACGCTGTTAATGTAGCGAATACAAATACAGGTGATCCGGTTCTGTCTTCCGGTCATGTTGGTTACTATGGTTTTGGAAGTTGGCATGACGGAATCAGTAATTTTTTGTTTGGAGACGGTTCTGTTCGAGGCATCAGTATAACAACTCCCGATACGATTCTTATTCCGCTTGGTGATGTTTCCGATGGTAAATCAATTACATTACCCTAGTATATTTTGATCTATTTATTATACTTTAAAAGTTTGGTTTTGTAGGTACACAATCCGTGTGTTCCTACAAAATCGAATTTCCATGTGTAAAAGTTTTTTAAATCCAAACTTACAAATTTCAACCTACAAATTCAGGAGAAAAATTATGAACTCTTTTTTTACGAAAATATCAATTTTATTGATATTCAGTATGATGTCTTTTAACGGTTTTCTTTCAGCACAGGAAAAAACAAATCCTTGGTTTTTTGAACCTAATCCGGATTTGCCGAATGTCTTGATTCTCGGTGATTCGATTTCAGAAGGATATACTTTACCGGTTCGAAAATTGCTTCTTGGAAAAGCGAACATTTATCGTCCCATGAATGCAAAAAATACTGCACCGGAAAATTGCGGTAATACCAAAATAGGATTGCGCAATCTTGATCGTTGGATTGATACAAAACAGATCGACGGTAAAAAATGGGACGTGATACATTTTAATTGGGGACTCTGGGATATCAATCGACGAATTCCACACAATCAAGACAATACCGGTATTCGCGACAAAATCAATGGAACAATTTCTTTTACAGAAAAAGAATATGCCGAAAATCTCGAAAAAATTATCGAGAAACTGAAAAAAACTAACGCCAAATTAATTTGGGGAAATACTTCGTTTGTTCCCGAAGGTGAAGAAGGTCGGGTTTTGGGTGACGAAATTAAATATAACGCTGTAGCCGCCGAAGTAATGAAAAATCACCATATTCCAATTAACGATATTCACGGATTGACTAACCGGTTCGAACCGGCTTTATTTCGTGGACCGGGAGATGTTCATTACAAAAATGCCGGTTCACAAAAAATTGCCGAACAAGTTGCGGAACAGATTAAGAAAGTTTTAGCAGAAAAATCACCTTGATTCTTTTGCAGAAAACAGATAAGATGAATTCGGAAAAATATTACGTAACACTCGCCTCATACAAGATCGCCCTGAAAGAGCAAGATAGAGTGGAGAGTGAATAGTGCCGCAAGCGGAGTTTTATCGCAACGGTAATAAATTCGCTTGCGGCACTTTCAACTATCAACCAAAAAAAATATGTTACACTTTTAGGGCGAAAGAAAATATCAATCAATTATCTGCGAAGGATTAGTAAAATAGACACTTACTAAAAAATAACCTTCTTGCATTCACTTGATTGATTTTTTATTAAGTGATGAATTTTTAAGTTACGATTTGTTTAGGTTGCGATTTTTATTTAAGAGGTAGGCAACGTTTCAGCGAAACGTTGCGTCGGTGTACTCACCGACTTGTCCCTGTTACGGCTGAAAATTAAAAAACAAATAATATATCAGTGGAATATTTTTGAATTTGTTACAGTTGGAAATTACAAGGTAGGCAACTAACAGGTAGGCGACCTTTCGCCGAAAGGTTTTCACCTACGGTCGCAACGGTTGGTTTTGTTAGGGTGTTGTACACAGTTGTTTTTTCATTTCCGTCCGTCCACAGGGGCAAG
>JAITBS010000636.1 GCA_031283515.1 Planctomycetaceae bacterium | reverse complement strand
GCTTGTTGTCTGAAATAAAGTTCCATTTTTTCTATTTGCGTATACCAAAAACCATTATCAATTCCAATTCCACCACTAAACACCATAAACACCTAATCCGGTAGATTCAGAAAATTTCCAAATTGCTATTGCATCAATCTACCGAAAATCCTTATGATACGGAATAATTGGTTTTTCCAAAGGTAGAACAGGTCATACCGGAAATTTTAATGAATATCCTATAATACTTCCGTGAAACAGTTTCTTTATTTTACAATATTTTTTGCTTCTATCGGGACAATAGTCCTTGTCGTAAGCAACCCGAAATTGGTACAACGGGGAGTTTCCTATTTTGGAGTTGATCCGGCTGCCTCTCAGAGTTCGACTTCCAACAGCCGACCGGAAGATGATCAACTTGCTAAATTTTTGTCCCACTATTCAGGAAAAAATGCGTCCTCCGAATCGCATCCGTCTTCCCCATCTTCTCCAACTTCAACAAAACCGGAAACTATTATTATTCCTCCTCCGCCAATTCCTCCGGTTCAAGTTTCTCCGGTCTTGCCACAACTTGAGCCGTTGCCGAAAACGGAACCGCCCAAAACGGAACCGCCCAAAATAGAACCGTTAAAACCGGAATTGTCCAAAACAGAACCGCCGCAAGCAAAACCATTACAACCGGAACCACTGCAATCGGAATTGCCCAAAATTGAACCGCCCAAAACGGAACAACAAAAAATCGAACCGCTAAAATCGGAGTTCCCAGTAACAGAATCCGCAACTCCTTCTGGAGTTGGGAGTTTTCCTGTGGTCAAAACTTCGGAAACACCGGAAGAAAGCAATGCCGGTTTTGCTTCATCACGTCATGGAGCAGTTCCGGCAGCAGCGATTGAAACATTGGAACAATGGAGTGAGCCGCCAATAATTCCCAACAAAAACGAATCGCCCTTACCGTTTGTATCTTCTCCGCCGGAAACAATACCGCCTTTTTCCGCCGGTACTTCATCACCGCCAATTGCTCCCGAAACCGGAAATGACCCTTTTTTACAAACATTAAATCCTCAACCGGTTCCGGCAATGACGGTTCCGGCAATGACGGTTCCGGATTCAACAATTCATTCTTTGGTTGCTCAGGATGGAACTCAACCAACCATTTCAGCACCGCCAACCAGATCGGTTTATGATGCCCAGCCGTTATCAACATCTTTGCCGCCGCCGCAAGAACAGCAACTGCAACAACCAATCGAATCTCCGCCGGTTCTTCAACACACATCGCTGTCTATTCCGCAACAGAAAATTGGTTCGCAATTTCAAATCAATCCGTCGGTAATGGTTGAGGAAGTTCCTTGTCATGGTACGGAAACAGTGGCGCGGGTTGGAACTCAAGTTATTTTGATGTGCGATCTGTTACCGCAATTACGCAGAGCGGGAATTCAAGTCCTTAACGAAAATCTCAAACGAGCTTCCGATGAGGAACGTGCACAAGTTTCGGAAAAAGAAAAAGAAAACTTCATTAACATGTTTGCCGAAAATCAATATCCGGCTTTTCTTCAGGAACAAATCATCGTTGCTTTGGTGTTTAACGATTATTTACTTGCCAAAAGTAAGGAAGAGCGTGAAATGTTTGACAAGAAGTTCGGCGAGGAATTTGATCAACATGAAGTTCCGGCATTGATTAAAGAATTTGGTGTTCGGAATAATATTGAACTTAAACAGTATTTGAAGGACAAACTTGGTAGTTCGTTGGATCGGGAACGGATGCTTTGGATTCGCAGTAAAATTGCACAACAATGGATTATGTTCAATATACAGGAAGCCTCCGGCGAATGTACACATGATGAAATGATAGAATTTTACACAAAACACAAAGATCAATTTACTTCGGAATTACGGGTTCAATGGCAGGAATTATTTGTTGCGTTTTCGAATCATCCAACGGAAGAAGCGGCACGAAATAAGATTGTTTGGATGGGGAATCAGGTGGTGACCGGTTATCCTTTTGAGGAAATTGCCAAAGTCAATTCTGAAGGTTTTACGGCATCGAAGGGAGGTTTCTGGGACTGGACGAAAATAGGAAGCCTGACTTCACCGGAATTGGAACAAACCATTTTTTCGTTACCGGTTGATAAGATGAGTCCGGTTATTAAAGGCGACAAGGGGTTCCATATTATTCGGGTGGTGAAACGTGAAGATGCGGAAACGGTTCCGTTTATTGAGGCTCAGGTTACGATTCGGGAACGAATCAAAATGGAACGCCGACAAAAACTTCAATCGGAATATTTTGCCGAATTGAAAAAAAGATATCCAACTCGAATTTTACGAGAACATATTGACTTTAATTTATAGAGTTACGGATTACCGCCAAAACAATAAATAATTCCGCTTGTAACACTACACTCTCCACTATCAACTATCAACTATCAACTACTTTTACTTTGTTTTCTGATGTTGGAAATTCCGCGTTCTTCACGAATTTGTAGTGTAACAAACCGCGAACTTCAACCGGGCGAGGTGTTTTTTTCTGTACTGACTGAAGAAAAAGACCATCTAAAACGTTTGGATGTTGCCGCAGAAAACTGGATAGGGCCGCCGACGGAATTTTTGGGTTGGTGGAAAACGCGAGTTCCCAACAACAACGATAAAAAAATCCAAATTGCTCCGAATGATATTTTACTGAACTTGTTCGAACAACTGGCGTTGCAACCGGAAAATACAGATATGCGGTATGTGTTGGCACTCCTACTGATTCGGCGTCGGCAATTCCGGTACGAACGGGAAGAAGAAGACAAAAACGGACAGAAAAAACTGGTTGTTTACGCCATTAAAGAAAACGTTACGCATGAAATTCCTGTTACGATTCTAGACCGAAACCGGATTGACGAAGTTCAAAAGCAATTATCATTACTGATTGTCAATTAGCCATCAACCCGCAAGCAGGCAATGTGTAAACAATAGGAGTTTTATAATAACGTTATGGTATATCCTTTTTATTCGCATGTTTAATCAAATCGGCAAACGTAATATTGTTCAAAAAATCCTGACGACATTTTTCGGCAGAGTTCCAGATATTACTGAGTACAATCGCGGCTTCCGATTCACCATTCGTTTGATTTAGCATTCGTTTTCCATTGTTGAGCGGAGTTTCGATAATATTCATTATCTGACCAAGTGTTACTTCTTCCGGACTTTTTTTAAGCCGGTAACCACCAGTGGCTCCACGCGTACTTTCAACAATATCCGCACTTTTGAGTTGAAGCAGAATTTGTACCAAAAATCGCGGCGGAACAGAATGACGTTCTGCAATATTACGAATCCGAACCGGTTCAGTTGAATTTTTGTGAATTGCCAATTCCATTATGGCAATACATGCATATTCGGTTTTAGCGGAAATTTTCAAGGACATGGCGCAATCTCTTAAAGCAAATACATTGAAAAGAATAAATACCTGAAGTGAAAGTAAATCAGCAAAATCACACAACCACATATAAACAACAAAAAACAATAGACGTTGAATAAACAACGTCTTGTCTTATCAGTTGCGATATAATAAAGTTTAAGAGACCGTTTGATTTTGTTCTTTCAATTTACGGACTAATGCCGAAAGTCGTGATTTTTTTCGGGCAGCTGCGTTTTTATGAATAGTCTTTTTGGCTCCGGCTTGATCAAGCGATTTAACAGCTTCGCGGAAAAGCCGATCTGCTTCTTCTACATTTCCTTCACGGACAGCTTTGACAACATTCTTACAACGGTTACGAACAAAAGACCGATTAATTCGGTTCCGCTCCCGTGTCGCAATATTTTGACGAAGTCGTTTTTTGGCACTTTTAATGTTCGGCATGTAAATTCAGGTATTGTAAATAGTTAGAAAAAAAAGTAAATTACGGAAAATCAATACACACAGGAATTGAGTAGAAAATTAGAATTTTACGATTGTAATCGTTAATTTTTTTCAATTTGTGTTATGAGTTATTTCGGCAACAATCCTGTTCAATGTATAAAAAACTTCCGACAGGAATATTTTAGACCTAATTATGACGTTTTTCGGCAACTTTGTCCAGTAGTTCCCCCAAATCTTTGTAAGAAAAATCAATAGCCGCTAACTGAAGTCCATATTCTTCCGATTTTTCATAATCTTCCAACTCAAAAGCAAGTTTTGCGGCAAGATAGAGAGCCTTTTTTTTGTGTTCACCGTCAGACAACGAGGCAACCGCATCCTGATAATGAGCCATTGCCAATTTGGTTTGTTTAATCATTTGGAAACATTGCCCCAAAGCAAGTAAACATTCACCTTTACGAGTTACTTCGGCTTTTGCCTGTTGAAATTCGGCAATTGCTTCTTTGATTTGTTTCCGTTGCTGGAGTAAAACACCGTATTCAAAATGATAACCGGCATGATTAGGATGGTGTTGAATCCGATGTTGTGCAAGTTCCAGATTTTTAGAATCGTATTCTTCCTTCGTTTTGTAAAATTCTGTTTTAATGGATTCTTTTTTGATTTTCTCAAATTCTTCTTTGAGTGCGAGAACCTTAGCATGTAGTTTTTGTTTTTGCGTATCAAGCAGCCGTTCGATAAGATCAGGCGAATTTTTGGAAAGTTGAACGGCTTGGAGGTAATATTGTTCTGATTTTTCGTAATCCGCCTGTTGGTAAAAATATTGGGCGAGTTCAAGGTAATTGGCAATATCGTTGGGATTTTTTTTAATTCGTTTTTCCACTTGCTCCAAATAGGTCAAAGGGCGTCCCATCACATCTACATCTTCGTCAATTCCTGTCGATTTTGATGCCGCATCACGTACTTGGGCTGAGTCTCCTGTTGCGTATTTTCCTTTATGAATTGTTTTTTCAACCGTTAAATCTTTACGGAGTTTTTCGGCATCCTGATCACCTGGTTTTGCTTTGAGAATTCGGTGAACACATGCCAATGCGCCATCATAATCGGCAATTTCACGCAATGCCGCTCCACAAATCCGATTCGCATCAAGATGAAACGGTTCGGAATCAATAGCGGCTTTATAGTATTCGATAGCGACATTGTGATGCCCCAACTCTTCACACGCTTCACCGGCAGAAAGTAAAGCACTGACATTCCAAGGATCCGATTTCAATGTTTCGATTGATGACTTGAACATCTGATCCGGTTTTTTTGAAAGAATTGTTTTTTTTCCGGAACCGGTAAGAAGCGAGAATACGCCTTTTTTTTTCTTATCACCGTATTTCTTTTTCAGATTAGCAAGAAAAGACTTGAAATAAATGGGATTACTGGGGTCGCCCAGAACACATTGGATAAACATCTCATTGGCATAATCATGACTCCCAATCGACATCTGTTTATTGCCGTGAGCGAACAACTGTTGAAGTTTTTCCCGATCTGCAAGATTTTGGGGTGATTCGTTAGACACTGTACTCATATTCTTTTATTTCTTTTATTTTTTCAAAAAAATCGGATGTTTTTCACCAAATAAAAACATAAAAATTCCTTTTCCAGCAAAAAATACAGAGGGAAGACAATTTATAAAGTGAAGAGCGAAATAATCCCGTAACACGCCGTAACTATTCATTTCGCAGCCTGAATAAATCTTAATCGGTACAAACTATAACATAGAATGAGAACCAAAGCAAGCCCGATTATTGACAACCGGATAAAAGAATATTTTCAAAGTAACCGTCTATTTTGATAATCTTTCATCAATTATTGATTCTCTACTTCACTTCTTGCATTCACTTGATTGATGTTTTATTAAGTTACGGCTTATTTAAAGTATATTACGGTTTATTCGAGTTTTTGAATTTATTCTAGCGGGTTGAATACGAAACCGGCGATGAGTTTTGGATAAAAGTAGGTACTTTTTGCCGGCATTCGGTCGCCGAGCATACTCAATGATTTGATGTGTTCAACAGTTGCCGGCATTACCAACGCCGCCAGTGGATAATTGCCTTGTTTTAATTCCGTAATGACTTCGTCCACAAGATGGACATAAGTTGGTTTGGGATAGTTTTTATTTTCGAGCAGCGTTTCGATAATCAGGCAATGCAGCAAACTAACACCAAGTTCACACCATTCAGGATGATGTCCGATTGCAGTTTCCTTCATTTTTTCACGTCCTGATTGTGTGATTGTTGTTAATAACCATTTTTGGTCTTTTGCCGTGTACAGAGCGATAGCATCTTGTCTTTTTTCTTTTTCGATACGTTTCCAGACCTGATAAGCGTCATCGGGGCTATTGCCGACATTTTCAGCGGTGAAATAATTTCCGAGTTTTGTTTTGATTTCTTCGCTGGAAAACTCCGGCAATCCTGTGAATAGCCGATGTGTCGGTAACACAAATAATCCCGAGTCTTCCATCGCAACACAAACCATGAGTACATAATTTGCCGGATGATCACTTGTCAGCAATCCCATATCATCCACTTGCATTCGGTAATTACACGCTGTTTCGTAACGGTGATGTCCGTCGGCGATAAAAATCGGTTTGGACTCCATCCCTTGAACAACCGCCTTAACCGCCTCCGGATCATCAACAACCCACATCCGATGAATCACTCCAAGATGATCAACCGCTTCAACAAACGGAATTTTTTTTGTTTCAATAGTTTTCTCAAGACCTTGTTGAATTGTATTTTTGTCATCGGGATAAAGTCCGAAGATTTGACTGAAATTCATTTTACACGCAGTTGTCAACATAAGCCTATCCAGTTTTGGGGCATTCATGGTCATTTCATGCGGATAGACCATTCCGTAACCAAAAGGAACCGCACGGCAAACACACATAAATCCTTTACGAATATGTTGTTGACCTGCGATTTCGAAAATCTGATGATACACATAAATTGCCGGTTTTTTCTCTTGCACGATAATTTTTTCATTTTTCCATTGGGCAAGAATTCCGGCGGATCGTGTATAACGATTATCGGCTTCACTGTCGATAGGAGAAATTTTGTTCAGAATAAGCCGAACCACATTGTTCGGATGCCGTGCGTAAAGCTCATCCTGCAACGTCTCGTCTATCACATCATACGGCGGCGCAACAACATCATTCAAATTCGTAATCTTTTGTGTGTTGTAACGATAACCTAAAAAGGGTTTAATTTCCATTTGGTGTTGGGGTGATGTTGGGGAAAAGTGGAAAAAAATAAAACAAACGATGTAATAACCGTAAAATCAAAGGTTCTGTATTCAAATCATCATCATGTTTAAAACATAAACCATTGTAGAAAAAAATCAATAGTTACTTCCAAAAGTAGATAGTACTTGGAACCAGTTCAAGTTATTTGGAATAGCAATTTGGTTGGTAATTGTCTGTCTATTTTTAGTCCGCAGATTACGCAGATATTCGCAGATTATTTTTTTGAGAATTACGAAACAGACAAAATAACAAAACAGAGTAATATTTCAATGGAATTTTTGTTTTGTTTTTTT
>JAITBS010000078.1 GCA_031283515.1 Planctomycetaceae bacterium | reverse complement strand
AAGAGTATTGTTACTATTAATGTTTATAAAATTCGATTTCCCAGATTCGGGCGATATTGTCGCGAGTTCCTGTAATTACAAGCCGAAGTGATTGTGTTGCTGTTTCTGGAAATTGTTTTCGATAATCAATTTTATTGTTACCGGAAACATCGCTCCGCAGAATGTCAATCCATTCACCGTTTCGTTTGTCCTGCAGTCGGAAATCTGAAATCGGTGCAATAATCGAACCGTTTGTTGTATAACCGCTGATAATTCGTACGGAATTAACTGTAATCGGTTCATTCCATTCAAACACAATTTCATGCCGATCTGCTTTACCGCTTATCCAACGCGATTCATTGGAACTCAAATCAAGATCGTTGTCATTCAATTTTTTTGCATGTTCGGTGTTACTCGAAACGGTTACAATTGCATTACCTGCGTAATTTCCGGCAATTGGTTCTAATGGTTTTGGTTTTAGCGGAGCGAATTTCGGCGATGGTGTAACACCTTTTTCCATGAGTGATTTCAACTCGGTCAAGTGAACTTGATAAACACTGCGCGGAGTTGTCGCATATTTTTTGCAAAGCGATGCCGCCATACCAACGATTTCACCCATACAACCGCCGGTACGCATCACTCGTGAAGTACCAAGTCCTTCGTGAGTAACACTAATATCTCGTCCTGCCATAAACAGGTTTTCGATGTTGCGCGAATACAAACAACGGTAAGGAATCCAATACGGTCCCGGAAACTTCGTATAATGCGCAACGGAAATAAATTCATCGCCTTCAAATCCTTGCTGATATTTTTGTTCCGGTAAATGCAAGTCGATGGGCCAACCGGTTGGAACTGCTGCATCTTCGTACTGAACGGCATTGATTAAATCTTCTTTCGACAAAATCACATCACCCATCAATCGGCGTGATTCCCGTTTACCGGCAATATGTGCCATCCAATTTAATTTTGAAGTTGAAAAAGCGCGGTCGATATTTTTCAATGCATCCCACGCACCATAAGCGGCACGAAAATTCCAATCCCGAATATATTCGGCTTTTTCAATCGGGTCATGGTAAAACCCGCTTTCCCAATACCAACCGCCGAGTTTGAGCGGGTCTTTTTCTTGGCGTCCCGGAAACGGTTTCTCCGAAAGATCGAGAGTCCAGGAACAACGCGGAAACGGTGATTCTGTACCGATATCAATGATATTCCATAAATTACAGGGTCCCATGTGTCCTTCTTCGGTCAATTCGTAATCTGCTCCGGCAAGAAAACCGAGACAACCGTCTCCGGTACAATCCGCAAACAGTTGACCGTCAAACCGATAATCATGACCGGTTCGGGTATTTTGTGCAATAACACCAATAATCCGATGACCATTTTTGAGTACATTATTTACACGATGTTCTAAGAAAAGCGTGATATTTTTTTCTGCATTAACGAGGGCGATTTTTCGTTCATCTTCATAAAGATCAGCGGTATTGGTTGGTCCGTAATGGGCGGATTGTTGTTGCTCTAATTCGGCAACGACATTACCGATATTTTTGTACGGAGCAATATTTCTTGCTCCTTGCAACCAAACGCGGACTTCGCTACTGTTGTTTCCGCCGAGAACGGGGCGATCTTGAATAAGTGCAACATTAAGACCATGACGTGCGGCGGAAACAGCGGAACAAATTCCGGCAATACCGCCGCCGACAACCACAAGATCAAAATTGCCCTTAAATTCCGGTGTTTCCGGCAATCCCAGTAATTGACGCCGCATTTCGGCAAGTGGTTTGGGTTCATTGGGAGGCACAAAATTTTCGTTATTGGAAAATAAAACAGCGTCACATCGTCCTTCAAAACCGGTCAAATCGTGTAATGCAATTTTTGTTATGGAGTTGGTTATTTCGGTTATTCCGCCGTATTGCCAATGCCATTCAGCATTTTCCGTACCGAAAGTTGTTTCAAGCGGTTGATCATTGACGAGTAGTTGAAATTTTCCCGGTGTTCCCGATGCTTTCCAGACGGCAACCCAATCTCGTGTCCGAACCCAAACGCGGTAAATTCCCGAAGCGAGTTTTAATTCTGTTACGGCATCTTTGACCGGCACACCGAGACCATGAGCCAAGAGAAATGGCGAACCCATTTGATCCATGAACTGCGAATCGTGAACCCAACCGCCGTAATCGGTGAAATGTTCCGCTTCAATCAACAACGTTTGAGATGTTTGCGCTGAAACAGTGTTCGGCAATAACAGCAACAAAATAAGTACAGACAATAATAAATGATTTAATCGTTTCATAGAAATAAAAATCTGTTTGTTCTGTTTACGGTAAAATTAAAGGTAAGCGATCTTTCGATGAAACATCGCCTACCTTGTGAATTACTGTAATTTATAGTAATCATAAAACGATAATATTACTTTTTTCACGAATAGGTTTGCCGACATCGAATGTCTGAACATTTTTACCATTTTTAATATTGATTGTCAATGGAGTTGTTGAGACATCGGTGTATTGGGGTTTAATCAAGTAATAAACGTCAACCTTTTGAGGCAATGTCGGTGTATCAATTTCTTTAGCGGATTGTTGTTGCCCGCTTTTAACCTGTTCTGTTTTAGTAACAACTATTTTATATTCTCCGATTGGTACACCCGAAAATTTACCGTGTGTTTTGAGAATAACTTTACCATTGGCATCGGTGTTACCGGCGATTACCCATTTTGTGCTAACGGAATCAGTTGCGTAAAGCATTACCGAAGCGTCAGCCAATCCCTGATTATCTTGTGTAATTGTTAATGTACACGGTTGAAGATCAGGCAGGTCTTTGGGACGGGAGGAATCACCACATCCACTCAAAACAAATATCAGGCAAAAAATAGAACCGAATAAAATTGATTTGTATAACATAATAATGTGTTTAAAAATAATTTGTTGTTTAAGTTTAATTTAACGTTTGACTTTCGCCGCCGTCAACTGTTCCGTAGGCACCCCAGACTCCATAAGGACTTGGACCGGTTAATTGTTGCGGATTTGTTAGTGTTCCGGTATTGATGGTGTTGGAGATAAACCGCACTGAACCATCCAATAATCCCGCATTCACGCCGCCAGTGTGGTAACTTGTCGCGGTGTAAAGTGACCAACCGGCATTATGATCTGTTGGTGTACAAGAAGGTGAATTGGGCGGAAGAACCGTTGCAAAACCACTTATAGCAATACGTCCGTAACCTAAACGTAAACCACGATACGAAGCGTTAAATACACTGCCGGAAGGCTGTAATAATTCGTTTCCGTTTTGTTGAGCAAAACAAGAAGCACCATAAGCAGAAGCCATTCCGCCGGCAGGATAAGTTGCCAAAACACCGCTTTTGACTGTTCGATCATCTGCGGCGGTGGATACAACCGTTTCGCTAAATACCACCGTATTGGAAGTTCCATCAACAACAGAAGCAAAAGATTTAAACTTAAACAAACCAAAGACACCACGATTTTGAGCTCCTTTATATTCATTCGATGCCAGTGCAGTCGCGTTATTATAAAAATCGACTCGTGCATAAACATCACCTCGACACGATACAATGCTACATCGGGCAGTAGGCGATGCCGTATATGCAGGTTTTTTGACTTCACTATCAGAAGGACAACAGACACTAGGAATGACAATATTCCATAAAGATTGAACATTGTATTGTGCTACAAAAGAACCGTAATTTTTTACTTCATTAACAGCATTTTCATAAAGTTGTGTCTGTTCCATAAAGGGCAGAATGAAGAATGAGGGTCCCCAATATTCATTCTCCATTTGATCGTTTTCAGTTGCAGTTGCACTTACTTTATAGGGGCTTAACCAAGCGTGGGCAGCCGGAAGACCGTCTTGAGTGTCGTGGTAATTGTGCAAAGCGATGACATGCTGTTTGAAGTTATTCGAGCATTGCATTCGTCTTGCAGCTTCGCGTGCTGCTTGCACTGCCGGCAACAGAAGAGCAATTAACACGCCGATAATCGCAATCACCACAAGAAGTTCGACTAACGTAAAGCCGAATGGAGAAGAGCGAAGAAGTTGTAAGAAGTTTACAGGAAAGAGTTTAGAACGCGAACACGTTCCATTATCCGTTCTCCATTTTCCATTACAGAGTGCCCCCCCCCCCCTGCTTTTCCTGGTTTGCCCATTTTAACAGCGGGATTTTTGCCAAAAAAGTCCCAAAAAACACAACGAAACATCTCATGAAATTTTCCATTGTAGACTCCTTATTTTACTGGGTTTCCTTAAAATAACCGCGATTCGCTTGCCGCCATACAAACGGTAAAAAAACGTATCACGATTGAATTATTTTCACAGTTTATCCGAAAACTTCTAAATTGTCAATCGGTTTTTTTCTCTTTATTAAAAATGCGCCATATTTTCCCTAGTATTCAGCGGCTGGTTGGCAAGTTAGACAGATTTTATCGGCAAAATTGATATTTTACTTTGCCATTATTGTTTTTTTGTGTGTTTTTGGAGACCAACCTTTGCATTCGATAACAACATCGGGTACAATCTTGCAAAAGATCAGGATGATTCACACAATTCGATATTTGAAAATTTAATAACAGTATCGTTGGAAATTTTTTTATTATTGTCAAGATCATTCCTGATCCGATAGTATTTTCGATATTATTTTATTAAAATTTTTATGTAATATTGACATATTCGGGTCAAGGCAGTATCAATTTTTTAGAATATTTATAAGAGATATTCATCCGATGTCAGACTTTTATTTGGTAACAGGTGCAACAACCAAATTTTTTAACCGGACTTATTTTGATATGTGTGAAGTCAAGGACAATAAAATTTCTACAGTTGTAGATGATTGTTCTTCTGAATGAATTTTGAAAACCGATCCAACAAAAGTAGGGTGAAACGATGGATGTTCAATTAGTTGTTGCCAGCGGGAGCAAAGCAGGGCAAGTTATACCGGTAACAGGACCTAAATTTATTATTGGTCGTGCGGACGACTGTCATCTCAAACCGCGTAGTGAATTAATTAGCCGATACCATTGTGCTGTTATTTCCGAAGATGGTTATGTTGCCATTCGGGATCTTGGCAGTAAAAACGGTGTTTATTTGAATGGAGAGCGTGTTTCGATGGAACACGAACTCAAGAACGGTGATAAATTGAATATTGGACCGTTGGAATTTTTTGTTCATTTGGCAATAGACCTCAAAGGACAGAAAAAACCAAAAGTCGAATCAATTAGTGAGGCGGTTACACGAACAGTCGAAATCCAATCGACCACAATCAAACCGGATGAAAAAGAAGCGGAAATTGCAGATTGGCTTTTGTCTGCTGGAGAAAGTGAACAAGATCAGGAAACTAAAACGGTTGACGCTTCAAATTTACTGGCACAGTTACAGAGTCAGGTACCTGAGGAACCGGCAAAGAATCCGAAAGAAGATTCCGAAAATCTCAAAAAAACAGATGCGCCCAGTAGTCGTGATGCGGCAGCGAATTTGCTTAAAAATTTCTTCAAGGGCGGACGTTAATCGCAACTATCGATTTTATTTTTTTGAGAATACGAACGATAAAAAAACACAATACAAACGAAAAGAGTTTGAATCAGTATGA
>JAITBS010000607.1 GCA_031283515.1 Planctomycetaceae bacterium | reverse complement strand
TTCGATTTCGTACCAAATTGTTTTGTATTCCGGTTTCAGTTCCAGTGTGAATTTGTTATCGGTTTTTTGCGGTGTTAATTCTTGTTTACGATTACCGGATTCGTCCAACGACCAGAATTTCAACGCTTTAGCAGGAATTGTGGACGTTATCGTGGCGGGAATTCCTTCGCAACGCACCGGTTCACTGCCCCAACGATTGCCGACCGTAACTTTATCATCGCCGAGCGATTCAAGTTTCATTCCGGTATTGGTCATCTCACCAGTCGCAACAAGTAACAATCTTTGACTATTTTTTGAAGCGGAAAGCGTTGTCATGGAAACAGTTGACCAACCGAGATTCGTTTCGCCAAATTGAATTGTTCCGACGGAAAAAGGATATTCTTTTCCTTTCGTAACAAAACCGGTAAAAAGCGAGGCATGATTATTGTAAACAGAAACAACTCCTTTTCCTTGTTGCTGCATATCGTACAAAATAGATATTTTGTCGGCAGCCGAATATTCAAATTTCTTTTGATCTTTCGGAATTTCCGGCAACTTCGGCAATTCCTTAATCTTACCGGAAACATCAACCGCAACCGGTTTTGTCAAAGCGTTTCGAATATCCAAGCCAAGACCCGAAAATCCAAGCCGATATTGATGCCGATCTTGTTTGAATATTTCGCGTTCCTTTTCAGCAGTCAACGGCGCAACAATAATTTCCTTATCGGCATTTTTATTGTAACCGTCACAGAACAACGCATGGCAAGCGATCATGTGTGCCATCTGAACGGTATTACCGGCTGTATCAAAAAAACTGGTTGCTTTTTGGGGTTCGGGATTATTGGAGTGGGAATAAGCGAACGGAAATATCCCGTCCCAATTTTGAAACGCCCCAAACGCCGCCAGTAACGGTAAACCTTCGGCGGCATATTGATTCGGATACGGATGATTGTATTCGCTCACAGTAAACGGTTTACCGTACACGCGTTTGGTTGCAAGGTTTGGTAAAATCTGTTTATCGAGATAATTAACGAGAGCAATGTTACGCAAATACCAATTATTGCCGTCCCACGCTCGACCGGGAAAATGCGGATGATTCCAATAGGAATGAATATCGCAGTAATCCATTTTGGCTTGGGCGTGTGTTGAACCGTATTCCAATTGTGTTCCGCTAACCGGTTGTTTGACTTTAATTTCGTCTTTCAGAAATCGATACATTTCGTTCCAATATTTTGCTTCAATATCGAACAAAAAGTCACAAAAATCGTTAGCCGCTTCTTTCATATATTTTCCGGTATCTTTTTTCCAGATAACGGGAATGGAATTGTTTGTGAGTGAGGCGTCTTTTTCCGTTCCTGCTTCACCCGACTTGAAAGACACCGAATCAATTTCATAAACAACACCTTCCTGAAAACCGCCCAAAATAATACGTGCTTTGTCATCGTTTTGATCCGGTGAAATGGTGTAACGGAATGTTTTCCATTCGGTTGTCAACTCTTCTTGCCTATCAAAACCGAGACCTTGCCAAGGTTCATGATACATCCGAAGACCAATATTCAACGGTGCAGGCTTGTTTGCTCTGGCGGTGAAAACCAGTGTATATTTTTGTTGCGATTCAACGTTGAAGGCTCCTCCGCTTAATTGCGGATGCCAATCGACTTCGCCTTTTTTTCGTACATCAAGCCGCAAAATGCCGTCTATATTTGTAACAGAAGTATCGGCTTCGGCGTCAACTTCCCAACTCCAGCCTTGCCCATTCGGAACGTAATCCTTTGAAAAATCACTGTTTTCAAGCAATTCATTACCAAACAACGATTCTTTCGGCAAACCAATTTCACCGCCCGGTTTAAACGAAACGGAATCAATTTCATAAACGGTTCCGGCGGAAAAATCGCCGATGGAAATTCGGGCATTGGGATCATCGGCTAGGGAAGTTGTAACGAATTTAATCGTTTGCCAATCGGTTGTGAGATTGATTTTTGTATCAAAGCCGAGTCCTTCCCACGGTTCATGATTCATACGAAGACCGACATTTAATGTTGTGTTCCGATTGGCTTTGACTTTAAATTCCAACGTATAAAGTTGATCTTTTTTCACAGTGAACCCAGAAGCGATTAATTGCGGATGCCAATCGACTTTACCTTTTTTCCGTACATCAAACCGTAATGTGTTGTTGGAGTTGGAAACGGAAGCATCAACAACTTCGTCCGTTTCCCAGTTCCAACCTTTCCCATCGGGAACATAACCGTCTGTAAAATCGGCGTTTGTGAGCAATTCATTGCCAAGCGGAACCGAACGGCAATTCCACGCTTTACGCAATTCCGTATCATTTTTATATTTTGTTTTGAGCCAATCATTCCAGAGTTTCCGCAAATCGGCAAGAAACGGATCTTGAATCACATCAAGACCGCCCCAACCACCCCACATTGTTACGATGGAATTTTCGTTGTTAATTTCAATCATTGCGACAGACGGTTCATCTTTGTAAGCGTTTCCGGTGTAAGGATTTACATGCGTTAAAAGATCACGGGCGTATTTTTTGTTCGCGTCAATAAACGGACGATAATAATTATCGATACCTTTATCATGAGAAGGACGATTCACCTCTCTCGGAAATCCGTCGCGTTCATCCAATGAGCGGGAAACGTGAAGATTGATATTAACGTAGATTCCCCGTTTTTTCAAAGCGGCAACATAGTAATCAAGTTTTTCGAGTTGTGTTTTATCGAGTTCCAATTTTGTTTTGGGGTTATTACCGCCCCAGATGTCTTGGGAATCCATGTGGTGCAGCCGGACACAGTTAATTCCAAACCGTGCCAATCGGTCAGCCATTCGGTCGGCAGCGGCATGATTGAGAAAGTTTGCTCCAAAACAAGTATTCGTTCCCCAAAACTGAATACGTCCTTTATCAGTAACAAAATGTCCGTCCTGAACACGGACAAATCCCTCTTTTCCGGCGGGAACATCGAGTTGGTTGGAGATATTCGTTGCGTTATTCGGAGCGTCGAAAGAAATCACAAACGGAAATAGCTCGTTATCGGCAACAGCCGCCGAAACAGAATACAACATCAAAATACAAACAAAATTCGTTAAACAAATTAGTTTTTTCATAATATTATTAAGGGTTAAAATGTGATTACCGAAATTATGTACGGTAAAATGATATCTGAATAATTGTAATCAACCTAAACAAAGACAGAATAAGTCGTAATTTACGTCTTAATTTTTAGGCTATTTATTTCTTCATGGTAATTGTTAGTTCTTGGGTGTATAACCTTTTAATTTTTTGGGAACAAAAAAGAAAAATAGTAGAAAAATAGAAGAGGAAGAGTCTGCTAGCTGTCTATTTTGTTTTTTATCACAGAAGACAGAAAGAATATTTTGAGGGAATAAAAAAATACTACGTAAAAGAGAAAAGAATTGTTCACAGTTTATCATCGTAATTATAGGAAATTTAGTAAAATTTTACCAACATTTTTATTTGAACATCTGGAATGTCATGTAAAGGGAAAACTTCTCAAAACCAACTTTGACCAGAAAAATATTTGTAAGTTCCTAATTTTTTAAAGGCGGTTTTTAAAAACAAAATTTTGAAATTTCATAGGAACAGGTTATTATAACTCATTGAAATACAAATTCAACTCATTGGAATATAAATTTTCCGTCCTCAAAATCCACATGGGCGGTTGTTTTTTCATCGTTTCGATTTTGTAAAAGCAGTACAGCGAGCGGATTTTGAATTTGCCGTTGGATCACTCGTTTCAACGGACGTGCTCCAAACGACGGATCATAACCCCGTTCCGCAATCTCCGCAACAACACGATCAGAAATTGTTAGCGTAACATTTTGTTTTTCCAGTTGTCTTTTTAACCGTTCCAGTTGTAAGTCAACAATTTTGGCAATCTCATCACGGTTCAACGGATGAAAAATAATCGTTTCGTCAATTCGGTTCAGAAATTCCGGCAAAAAATATTGATGCAATAAATTCTTGACGGCTTCCTGCATTGTTTCCTCAGAGCCATTCTCACGAGCAATCTCCTGAATAATCTGACTGCCGATATTCGAAGTCATAACAATAATTGTGTTCGTAAAATCAACCGTATGTCCCTGATTATCGGACAAACGCCCGTCATCAAGAACCTGAAGTAAGACATTGAACACATCCCGATGAGCCTTTTCTGTTTCGTCGAACAACACAACACTGTACGGACGCCGCCGAACCGCTTCGGTAAGCATTCCGCCTTCGTCATAACCAACGTAACCCGGCGGTGCTCCAATAAGCCGGCTTACCGAATGTTTTTCCATAAACTCACTCATGTCAATTCGAATCATTGCGTTTTCGTCATCGAACATAGCTTCAGCAAGAGCTTTACAGAGTTCGGTTTTACCGACACCGGTTGGTCCCAAAAACAGGAATGAACCAATAGGACGATTTGGGTCCTGCAATCCGCTGCGGCTTCGGCGTACCGCATTGGAAACCGCATCAACCGCTTCGTTTTGCCCAACAAGACGACGATGAAGACGTTCTTCAAGAACAAGGAGTTTGGTACGCTCCGTTTCCATCATGCGGCTAATAGGAATACCCGTCCAACTACTGACAACTTCCGCAATCTCATCAGGACCAACAACCTGACGCAACAAACGGCGTTTCGGTAATTGTGTTTGCGACTCCTCCGATAAATCCTCTTTCGGTAACGTTAAATTTTTCATAATTTCTACCGCAATTTTCCACAACCCTTTCAAGTAAACTAATTATTGTTGTCATGTTATAGGACCAACAACCTCGCAATTTTTACAAATAAACGAGTTCTTGAATGAAATCCTTATTGATTATTAACAAAATATCGTTTTCCCGATTTTTCAGGACACGTTTAATCGTACATAATCAGGGAGTTCTCCGATGAGCGGGCGGAGATATTCGAGGCAATTTTCCGTCACAAAAAGCCTGTCCGAACAAATAAACTCATCGGGCATCGGTTTTTCGCCGAGAGCCACTTCACTTAATGAGGCAGTTCCGAGCGACCATGTGTAAGGGTTATTCGATGTTCGCTGGATAGTTACCATAACCCCACTTGTTCCGGCAACCGCCAGCCGAACCGCTTCACATCCGCAAGCATAAGCCTCTTCAATATCCAACGGAACCGCTCGATCCGCAGCACACATCTGGAGTGATTCGCAAACCTGAAACTCGCCGCGCCAACCGAATTTGTCCGATAATATCCTGTGTAACACTAACGCAGCACTGGAACCTCCCATCGCACCAAATTCGACATTGGAAAATTTATCTGCTGTTTGTGAGGCACTGATCGGTTTCCCGTCCGCATAGCAAACACCTTCACCGCAAACAATACTCACCCAACCAAATTGATTGTAAACCGATTGAACCTCAGTAAGAAATTGCTCCAACACAAAAGGACGTTCCGGTAACAAAATGATATGCGGAGCATCCTCTTCGTTTTTCTTAGCGCACGCCGCCGCCGCCGGAAGCCAACCCGCCGAACGACCCACCGTTTGGAATACAACAAACTGATCAACCCGTTTCATATCCCGCGCAAGTATTCCCGATTGCTGAATAGATAAGGCAACATATCGCCCCGCTGAAGCAAAACCCGGAGTGTGATCTGTTGCAAAAAGATCATTATCCACTGTTTTCGGTACACCAATACCACGCAATTCATAACCCTGTTCCCGACAATATTTTTCTACACGATGAATCGTATCCATTGTGTCATTGCCGCCAATCAGAAAATAATATCGTATCTGATATTTTTTGAGTTGCTCCAACACCTTCGGAAATTCTGCGTCTTTGAGTTTATGACGGCAACTTCCAAGTGCACTGGAAGGCGTGAATTTAAGTTGTTCAATAGTTTCCGGTTGTTCTTTGCCAAGATCAAGAACTTCGTCACGCATGAAACCTTCAATACCAAATCGCATTCCGAAAACTTTTTCGATACCACGCGATTGTTGTTGCAACGATTCCTGAATAATCCCGCAAAGACTGGCGTTAATCACCGCAGTGGGTCCGCCACTCTGTCCAATAATTACGTTGCCTTGAAACATCTGTGTCAAATAAAAAAATTATTAAAAAATTAGTAATCTATCAGTGGAATTATTATTTTGGGTTCTTCACCCTGAAGGGGGGGAATTTTCATAACCGTAGGTCAAGCGAATCGCAGCCTACGGTCAATGTTTCGTCTCAACCTCGCCTGAAAGGCGAAACTAAACAAGC
>JAITBS010000072.1 GCA_031283515.1 Planctomycetaceae bacterium | reverse complement strand
ACTATCAACTATCAACTAACCACGCCCTTTCAGGGTGATGTGAGGTGATGATTCGTTTCCTACCGCGTTGCGGTAGGTTGTTATGCAATGTCCTTTCAGGACAAAGAGGAAAAGAAACAAATAAAAATTCCACTGATATATTACCCGCGTATTTTAGAGTGTGAGGAGTATTTGTACAGTTTTACAATGATCGGATAATTTCATCTAAAGATATTTTGGGCATCCAGCCGAGCAGTTCTTTTGCCCGTTTAAGATCGGGAATACGGCGGCGCATGTCGTCAAAACCGGGACCATAAGCGTCTTCGTAAGAAACATACACCATTGCCGATTGAGAACCAAGAATCGAAATAACCCGTTCCGCCAATTTTCGGATACTGATTTCTTCGTTACTGCCAAGATTAACGACTTGCCCGATTGCTTGTGGTGTATTGGGAAAACGGAGTAACGCATTCACAACATCTAATACGGAACAAAAACAACGTTGTTGATTACCGTCACCGTAAATTTCCAACGGTTGATTCTGTTTTGCGGCGGCAACAAAACGCGGTAATACCATCCCATATTGACCCGATTGACGTTGCCCAACCGTGTTGAACAACCGGACAATATATATTGGTAAACGTGATTGATAATAGTGAGCAAGAACCAGAAATTCATCAAGCATTTTGGCGGCAGCGTAAGCCCAACGACGTTTTGAAGTAGAACCCATTACCACATCGTTTTCTTCCTGAAATGGAACAGTTTCCGATTTACCATAAACTTCGCTGGTCGATGTCAACAGAAGAGGACGACGATAACGTGCACAAGATTCGACTAAAGTATCAGTTGTTCGGACAATCCGTTGCACTGTTTCGACGGGACGGTCAATAATTAGTTTCACTCCAACCGCACTGGCAAGATGATACACAAAATCGTGTTTCGGAACTTCCTGATCCATAATTCGGGAATCATCCACAGAGGCAATAATTGCACGAAAACGGTTCGCAAAGACTCCCGATTCGAGTTCGGCAATATTTTCCCAGTGTCCGGTCGAAAGATCGTCTATAACCGTAACACTGTTCCCTTCGCGGAGCAATGCTTCCGTTAAATGCGAACCAATAAATCCGGCTCCGCCGGTAACAAGATAATGTTTCATAAACGGTTATTTCTCATATCTTGTCTAATGCCCAACCGGAGCAAAACAGCCAAGTAAACGTTGCACACTGTACAGTAATTGTTCAAATCGGATTGGTTTGTTGAGCAACGTATCTGCTTTAATCCAGGCACGTTCTGCCGCTGATTCCATTGAAAATTCAATATCCATATCGCTCGTTGAACTACTCAAGAGGATTAACGGCATATCAGGATAATCTTTCTTGAAATGATAACACAACGTAAACCCGCTATCACTGTTTTCCATAATTAAATCAATAATCGCAAGATCAAATTTTGAACGTCTGGCAAATTCATAAGCCTGCTGTTCGCTTTCCGACTCCGTAACCGCAAAACCGGCATTTTGGAGCGATTGTTTCACCTTCAAACGAAAATCGGGGTCGTCTTCGACCAAAAGAATGTGGTATGCCATTGTTTTGTGGTTGGTAAAAGTTTGGTTTTAGGTTTTAGTAAAAGTAATGATTCCTGAAAAATCAAAAAATATTATGACACAGGTTAAACCGGTTTTCAACAGGAATAACTCGAAAATGTTGACCTAAATCGAAAAAAATGAAATTTCCCTCTTAAATTTAAACATTGATTTTTTTCTAAAGTATCTAAAGTAACCGGTTACTGATTACCGATAACAAATTTGTATTGCTTTCTGAGTCCTTCTGCTATGGGAAGGCAATAAAATTGTTTGTGTCAAAAAGAGACATACTTAAAGTTAAACGGAGAAAAACTTATGAATTTCCATCCTATTATTGGTCGTTTTTTACTCTGTTTGTTTTCTGTATTACTGATTGTTCTTTCGTTGGGGACAACGGGTTGTGCGGTTTATTCTAACGGAATGACCTTACCGAATCCGTATTACATGAATAACCGTGTCCAGTATTTTCCACGCGGTACAGAGTTTCCATTTCCCAATGAAGCGGCAACATTGCAAGAGTCGCAACATGAAACTTTTTAACAGATTAGTAATCCGTTGAGCAATAAAGAATGTCAGAACGACCACATACATTTTCTGATATTTCGGGTAATCGTTAAATTGTCAACAGATTTCGTGCCATTGTACTTTATTTCCTTACGGATTCTGAACATCCGGTCACGAATATGGATCTTTCGGTTTCAGCTCAATCGTGGGTAAATCTTTTTTTTCTTTGGCTTGGTTTTGGAACCGTTGTTGGAATTACCGCTCAGGTTTGTCTTCCGAGTGGTGAACCCAAAGGTATTTTGGGGATTCTTGTGATTGGAGTTAGTGCCAGTTGTTTTGGACCGCTTGCCATTTCACTCTTCTTAAAATCGGAACAATTTAATCCAATTAGTCCGATTGGTTTTATTATTTCTGTTCTTGTTGCGTTGGTGTTTCTACTCCTTTACCGTTTTGCACTGATACTCTTGAAAAAAAAATCATTGTAATTGGAACGAATATCATAATTTGTTTCATTTTTGTCCTGAACCAGGTAAACGAGCCGGCAACGAAGGGTTTTCACCCACCGTTGGTCGGCGATAGCCGACTTGTCCCTGTTGACGGACGGAAATTAAAAACCAACCGTGTACAACACCATAACAAAACCAACTGGTGCGACCTTTCGGCGAAAGGTCGCCTACCTTGTAATTTCCAAATGTAAACAAATTCAAAAATATTCCACTGATATGTTACAAAAATTTGATATACATATTAAAGATAAAATTAAAAGTTTTTTAATTGAAATTTTCTCCGGCGCAACC
>JAITBS010000447.1 GCA_031283515.1 Planctomycetaceae bacterium | reverse complement strand
ATTCTTGTACGCCCATTTGTGTTACTGGCTCCGGGCGAAGGCGGACAAACAACTCAATGTTTTCTCCAACGTTTAAGCGAACACCCAAGTGCACACGGGATTATTCCGCCGTTACGAATCGGCGAAGGAAGTTTTAATGTCGTCAACGAACGAATTTACGATGTCCCCAAAGAAGCGTTCCAGTCCCTAAAACACCAAGCCCGTCCATGGTCAACTTCTGCAACAGGATCAACAAAATAACTTCGGATTAGATTTTTGCACGGAATTAATAGAATTGACGGAATTGACGGGATAAACAGAATTGACAGGATTTTTGAGTTAGATGTGTATTGGAATATGTTCCAATAAAACCGAATTGTAAAATATCATGAGTAGTAATATATCAGTGGAATTATTATTTTGGGTTCTTCACCCCGAAGGGGTGGAATTTTCATAACCGTAGGTCAAGCGAAGCGCGACCTACGGTCAGTACCTCGTCTCAACATCGCCTGAAAGGCGAAACTAAACGATCCGAATCGTACAACCAACGATGATTAAAATTCTGTCTTTCAGACAGAGGTTTGTTAGTGGTAAGAGTCCGCAGGTCGATGACCTGCGGTTATGAAAATCGCACCACTTCGAGGTGAAAATCGAAAAACAAAAATTCCATTGATATATTACAATCAATTAATTATAACAATTCCACTAAATCATTACAAATATTACCAAGAGCCGGACAATGTCAACATCAGCATTTTCTCATAAAACAGTAACACAAACGGAGATTCACGCGGTAACCGGAGCGTTTGGTTATTCAGGCAGATACATTGCGCGGCGGCTTCTTGCTCAAAAAAAAACAGTTCGCACTTTGACCAATTCGGTTGACAAACAAAATGAATTTCACGGCAATATTGAAATATTTCCTCTGACATTCGACGATCCGGAACAGTTACGAAAATCATTGACGGGAGTTTCGGTATTGTACAATACTTATTGGGTGCGGTTTAATCATCGGAATTTCAAACATTCTGTTGCTGTAGAAAATACTAAAAAATTATTTATGGCAGCAAAACAGGTTGGTATTCGGCGGATTGTTCACACGAGCATCACCAACCCTTCAGAAGATTCTCCACTGGAATATTTTTCAGGAAAAGCAATTCTCGAAACAGAGTTACAACAATCAGGAATCGCACACTCAATTCTTCGACCAACCGTTTTATTCGGTAACGAGGATATTCTTATCAACAACATCGCTTGGTTACTTCGGCATTTTCCGATATTCGGAGTGTTCGGGGACGGTCAATACAAACTTCAACCTGTTTTCGTCGATGATTTTGCTGCGTTGGCTGTCGAACAGGGAACACAAACCGATTACCATGTTATTATCAACACTATCGGACCAGAAACATTTACGTATCGGGAATTGGTCGAGGTTATTTCACAAATCGTTCTCGGTAAAAAACGTATCGTCATTTCGATTCCGAATGAATTAGGACTTGCTGTTGGAAACATACTCGGACTGTTTACCGGTGATGTCATGATTACAAAAGCAGAAATTATGGGACTCAGACAAAATCTTCTTTACGTCAATACACCGCCTGCCGGTTCCACACGACTCACTGATTGGCTTCAAGAACACCGTAATACCGTCGGTAAAAATTATGCCAGTGAACTAAAACGCAGAATATAACAATAACACAAAATTAATTACAATAAAAAACAATCTGGAATTTAAATATAAAAGAACTTATAATCATTCAATGGAATTTTTTAAACACGAACCACACGAAAAATCACGAAATAACACGGAAAGAATCAAAACAAAAATTTTGTATTTTTCGTGCTATTTTGTGTGTTTCGTGTTCTAAAAAAACTAAACATCATAAATATTACGACCAGAGGTATATTATCATTTAGAATAGATAAAAAATATAGAATATTATTGAAACCAAATAATTTCCCAAACAAAAATCCCGTCAATTCCGTTAATCCCGTCCAAGAAAATGTACAAACGAATTTTATTTTTTCTGATTATTGGTTTATTGTTTATTGGTTTTGGTTGTCAGGTTCATCGACCGTTTTTTAAGAAACACAAATCGGTCAGTGTGGAAACGTCAACTCCAATGAATAAATTGGAACGCGCATTATTGCTTCAGAAATCGGGTGATTATCTTGCGGCGGTAGTTGCTTATCGTGAGGTGATTTCTTGCAGCCGTAACAGAAACGAAATTGATTCGGCAAAAATCGGAGCGGCAGAATGTTTAATTAGTATTAAAAAGTTTCCGGCGGCGTTAGAGATTTTGGAACCGCTTTCGTTAGATGTTGCAACAGAAAGTAACATGCAAAAACTTGCTCTTGCGGGCGAGATTTTGCTTCACATTGGGCGTTTCAAAGAGGCGGAAATGTATCTTGAATTTGCGGTAGGTTCCTTTGATTTGGAATCACTTCTTGAGCAGGTTCACTCTAATTCTGATATTGCTTTTGAACTGGTTTCATGGATACCGGCGGCAACCGCGAATCTTGGTTGTGCTTATTTGAAGAACGATAAACCGGAATACGCCATGATGATGTATCAGTTTGCGTCCTGTCTTTATCGGCGATGTGGTGATCAAGTACTTGCGGAACGGTCACAACGGATGTATGATGATTTGGTATCGGTCATGCGTCAGTATGCACCATTCAAACCTGTTCCTGTTGCCAAAGGATTTGCGCCGGGACGCATGTAATTCAAAGACTATGAATGACGAAACGTATGAATTATTGAAACAATTGATTAAGGAAAACGGTTCCGATTTACATTTGGCGGTGGACAACCCGCCGATGATTCGGATTCACGGTAAATTGATTCCTTTGAAAAATCATTCTGTTTTGACGGACGAAAAGACCTTTTCAATTATTTCACAGTTGGTTGATCAAACGGCGTTGCAGGAGTTACAAAAAACCGGCGAACTCGATGCAGCTTTTGAACTTGAAGGCGGTCATCGGATTCGTATCAACGCTTATCGGCAACAGGGAACCTACGCCGCCGCACTTCGTTTGTTGCCGAACCGGTTTTTTGAATTTAAAGAACTGGGATTACCGATGAGTGTTCTGGAACATATTTGTCAGTTACACACAGGTCTTATTCTTGTAACAGGAGCAACCAGCAGCGGTAAATCAACTACAATTGCAAGTATTGTCAACCGAATCAATAATGAACGTGCTTGTCATATTCATACAATTGAAGATCCGGTGGAATATCGGCATCACAGCCGCAAATCGTTTGTAACACAAAGAGAAATCGGGCGAGACACGGCAACTTTTGCCGAAGCACTTCGTCGTTCAATGCGTGAGGATCCGGACGTGATTGTTGTTGGAGAAATGCGTGATTTGGAAACGATGTCCGCTGCGTTAACACTTTCCGAAACAGGACATTTAACATTTGCGACGTTGCACACTTCGACGGCAATTCAAACGATTTCCCGTATTGTCAGTGCGTTCCCAGCCGCGCAACAGGCACAAATCCGTGTCCAACTTGCATCGACGTTACAATATGTGATTTGTCAGAAACTGGTTCCTTGGGACAATGGCAAAGGTCGATCTTTAATTGCAGAGATTCTGATTGTCAATTCGGCGGTTCGGGCGATGATTCGCGAGGAAAAGTCACACCAGATCAATAATGTAATGCAAACCAATTATGATTCGGGAATGCGGACATTGACGCAATCACTGGAAGATGCAGTACGTCAAGGACGAATCTCCCAGAAAACCGCTCAACTCTATCTGGAATAATTTCGTAACTGTTTAGTTTACTTTTTATCACACAGATTTTTTTGTAATAATTAACCTCAATAACCATGCCGGTAAATATACCGGCACAATATTTCACTGAAATATTACCTAGCCGGCTTTTTAAGTTTCCTACATTCTGTTTATCGGTGTGAACGGTTACAAAATTAAAATACGAACTGTTACGCCAAAACTACATTCCGAATTTAAAAAACCGTGAACGGTTACAAAGTTTTTAACGGTTTAAATTTATTTCTCTTCAACGATTTTTATTTCATCTTCGGTTAAGTCGTACAATGAATAAACGGCTTGGTCGATTTGTTGATCAAGACCTTCGATTTGACGTTGTAAAACTGTTTTCATTTGCGGTTTCTGTTCGGATAGTTCTTTGAGTTTTAGTTGTAACATTTGATCAACAAACAGCACGATACGATTCTGTAACGATTTATCTGTTGGAATCACAAATGGTAATTTTTTTATATTAACAACTTT
>JAITBS010000373.1 GCA_031283515.1 Planctomycetaceae bacterium | reverse complement strand
AACTATAATCGCGAACGATTTACCAAAAAACAATACTTGCTTATAAAAACGCTCTGGACAAGTGAAGAACACGAAGTAACTATCGATGAAATTGAAGAACAAGTTTGGTCTGATATAACAAAACAAGAAAAAACTGTATTTATTGAAAAACATACAATCTTTACTCTTATCCGTCGCGCACAAAATAAACTTAAAAAATGTATGTTTCCATATAAAATCATTTCTCTAAAAAAATTTTCTACACGAGAAAATGTAGGATATAAACTTGTTCGTGCGCAATAAAATGAAAAATCATTACTGTAAAAGACAATAGTAATGGTACAATCACTCGCGCCGTCAAAGAATTAGAGTTTTCAATTTTTTGATAACGTTAAAAAAATTAATTTTAGGTTGTAATTTAAACAGTTCGCGTTTTAACTTGAAAAACAAAACTAAAGAATAATTAAAAATCAGTAATATACTTTGAGCGGTAACAAATGGTTGGTTTTTTCGGTAGAAAATAATGACAGATTAAAAATTTATTTTTGGCAAAAATTATCAATAAAATTTGAATTATGATAGGAATTCCCTAATTACATAATATACTCATCACACTTGAAATTTCTTTTTTTGTTTTTAGACTGGATTAACAGGATTTTTAAATTCAAACTTGACTCAATAAGTTTCAAAAAACCAAATTTTAAAGAGTGACAAGTATAATTATTTTTTAATTTAAGTTGATATTATGTTTATTTTTCAACGCAGTTTAATTGATGTTATGGCACAGCATAACTGGGATAAATCTACCCTGAAAAACAAGAAGGTTTTAGTTCTCGTGGAAACAGAATATATTCACGACGAAATTACTTTGTATCAGGAAGCTTTTACCAGTCTTGGCGCATCCGTAACTTTTGCATCTTACCTTTGGGGTAATCAAGAACACGAAATTGTTTCCGATGTTGATCGTCCAGACGGCACGTTGCACACAATGAAAGTTGATGTTTGTGTTTCTACTCTTGACCCCAATGATTTTAACGCAATTATTTGTGCGGCTAACTACGTTGCTGTCCGTTTACGCGAAATACCGCCCATGCATTCACTCGGAACCCCAGAGCAAATCAGACAAGCTCCAGCTGTCCGCTTCTTCGCCGAAGCAATGAAACAAAAAAATATCGTTAAAGGCGCACTTTGCCACGCCCTTTGGATATTAACGCCTTGTCCCGAATTGCTCCGAGACCGAAAAGTAATCTGTCATACTGTTGTTTTGGCTGATATCCTCAACGCCGGAGCAACTTTTGTTCCAGAACCGTCACGTGTCGTTGTTGACGACGATCTTGTAACTGGTCGCTCCGCAGATAATCTCGAAGAGTTTTTTGTTACTCTCGTTGAAACAATATTACAAAAATCTTAACCATTCAAAATAAGGAGAATTATTGTGAAACAATTACTCAAACTTAAGCATGTCTATTGCTGTGTACTAATAACTTTATGTTTATTTCTGTCAACGCAGGCAATAGCGCAGTTACCATCGACTCCTCCGTCGAAAATATTGTCGCAAAATCAAATTGAATCGGCATTACTCGACTTGCCCAAAGGAGAACGTTGGATTAAACACATCAAAGATGACCTGATGCCGTTTTGGGAAATGGAAACCGCATTGGGCGGTACAGAACGCGGTAATTTTCCTTCTTATCGCGACAATAAAGGTCAATTGATTGATTGGTCAAAACCAATGAATCAACAACCGCAGGAAATTCAAGGCGGCGTTTACTTGAAACTCATCTTTCCTGAACGCGAATATTTACGTACACGGTCGCGACAAATACTCGGTTATTCTATTGCGTATCTCTTGACTGGCGAAGAAAAATATCTTGATTACGCATACGCAGGAATTAATTACAACTTCATCCAAAAAGGTCATTACTACAATGAAGAAGATGGTACGCTCACGGCATATTACGATACGAAAACAAAAAAATATGTCGCCGGAACTAGTCAAGATTGGGCTTATGGACTTTGCGGTCCCGCTTTTTATTATTATGTTACAAAAGATGAACGAGTTTTGCCTATTTTAATAAAAAGTCAGAAGAAAGTTTTTGATGTTTTCTTTGATCCGTCCTTTGGTATGTTTCGCTGGGTAACAAAACCAACAGACGACGGAACGCCAGATCAACGCGAAATTGTTTCTAATCTTGACCAAGTTTATGGATATATGTTGATGGTTTATCGTTCATTACCACCGGCAGAACAAGAGATTTGGAAAAAACAAATCCACGATCTTGCGATTATTCTTTACAAAGAATTTTATGGGTCGCGCGAAGGTTTCTTTTGGGGACAAGCCGGAAAATCAACAAGTAAATTCTACGGCGCAGAACATACCGATTTTGGACATTCAACCAAAACATTCTGGTTACTTATGCAAATTGGACGTCTGACCGGAGATGTTGCATTGGAACAAATCGGTCGCGAAGGCGCAGCAAGACTCGTCGATTTAGCTTACGATCCCAACAACGAAACATGGAATCAAAAATTACTACCCAGCGAAGATGAATCTAAACTGGAAATAGTTCATGACCGCGAATGGTGGTGTCTGGCAATTATGGATCAAACGACGGCAACTTTGAGTTTACACAATCCCGATTATTTGCGTTACATTTCCAAAACGCATAAATTCTGGTTCAATCGTATGGTTGATAAAGAATACGGCGAGATGTGGCATTTACTTAAACCGAGTAAGAAAGAACCAGATATGGGATTCCCCAAATCTCATAGTTGGAAAACTTGTTTTCACAGTACAGAACACGCATTGGTTATGTATCTGTTATCACAACAGCTTCACGGTGAAAAAGCTACTCTAAACTTCGTACGTCCAGAAAGCAATTACAAAGATACTAAACAATATTATCCTTACATTTTCGAAGGCGAGGTTAAGCCGGAAGATGTTGTTGGAGATAAAGAAATATCGTTGCCAAGTAGTAATGAAAAACGAATCAAAGTAAAAGTTTCATTTGGACATATTCGATAAAATATTTTTTCATTTACGTCAGTAACGTAGTAATTGGTTTTTTGTTTCCCCTTTTTATTAACAATTAATTGAAACGAGGTATTCATTATGTCTAGTCAAGATATTGCTGGATCACGAATTGCAATTGTTATCGAGAGTCAATTTATCTCCTCTGAGTTGCAAACATACCGTAAAATATTTGCGGAACATGGATTACAAGTTCATTTTGTTTCCAGATTTTGGGGAGATAAAAATGAGGAAATCTTTATACGCGAAGTTGAACGTGATAATCAGTTGGATGAAAATTTTAATCAAACAACCGTCAAAGATTTAGAAACAGCTACGGCAACTTACAATATAGAAAAAATTGATCCGTCTGATTATGCGGCAATCATCATGGCAGCCAATTATACTAGCGTTCGCGCCCGCTATTATAAACCAGAAAGTGAAACAACTCGTACAACACCGGTTGTTCGTTTTTTTGCTGAAGCGATGAAAAATAAAAACATCGTTAAAGGGGCATTGTGTCATGCACTTTGGATTTTGACGCCGTTACCAGAATTACTGGCTGGACGCAAAGTAATTTGTCACGAAGTATTGCGGGCAGATGTAGAAAATGCCGGCGGTATATTCACGCCAACAGAAAATGGAATTTATGTTGATGACGATCTTGTTACGGGAAATTCAGGTCAACTTGCTCAGTTATTTGCGGAAACAATTATTTCTGAAATTATCAAACGTCGTAGTCTTGGCGATCAGAATCCGCCTAAACCTGATATTATTCCTCATTGTCTAAGCTTTAGAATGCGTCGGATATTAACATTAGTATCCGAAAAAGGTTATTGGGGCGAAGAGCTTGTTGGTCCAATTGAGGTTTTTGATGCTGTTGGATACGAGGTTGATTTTGTAACGCCCAATGGTAAACGTCCTATTGCGATTACGGTTAGTATGGATCCGTACTATATTGACCCGCCGCTGGGACGTAGCGTAACAACAAAAGAAATGGCAGAAAAAGTTAAGTATTGGGATAATCCAGATACGGAATACGGAAAACGGCTTGCTTCACCGATTAGTCTTTCCGGTTGGTTTCCAGAACGTCCTTATGCTGCGTCTCCGCAATATGTACGATTACTTGAAAAATATAATCGTGATTTGGACATCGCATCGGCACGGATTAGCGATTACGATGCACTTCTGATCGTTGGCGGAAGCGGTCCTGTTGTTGATCTGGTCAATAATCAGCGAGTTCATGATTTGATTCTTGCATTTGTACGTCAAAATAAACCTGTTGCTGCTGAATGTTATGGAGTTGCTTGCCTCGCATTTGCTCGCGATTGGCAAAACGGAAAGAGTATCATTTCCGGTAAACATGTTACAGGACATTGTAAAGAATATGATTATCACGATGGAACAGGTTTTATGAAAGAGCGCGGCGTTTTTGAAAATTTCAATATGGGACCGCCGCCGTATCCGCTGGAATTTGTGTTACGCGATGCAACCGCTCCAGATGGCGCGTTTATTGGTAATTTTGGCAAAGATACGAGCGTGATTGTTGATTATCCATTCGTTACTGGTCGTTCAACTCCAGACTCTTATTTAACAGGTCAAAAATTAGTCGAAAGTCTTGATGGTAATCCGCCGCTTAAACGTTTTGGATGGTAACTTTGTAATTTTTCTAGGGAGGGTTAATAATGTCAAAACGTCTTTCGCGAACAGTATTACTTGAGCAATTGGTCGAAGATGGTATCCAATATATTTTTG
>JAITBS010000334.1 GCA_031283515.1 Planctomycetaceae bacterium | reverse complement strand
GGTGTGATTCTGATCGTTTAGTTTCGTCTTTCAGACGACGTTGAGGAGAGATGTTTACCGTAGGTCGCGCTTCGCTTGACCTACGGTTATGAAAATGCCACCCCTTTGGGGTGAAGAATAAAAAATAATTATTCCATTGATAGATTACAATAATTTTGTTTATTTTTGTGTGAATGGTTACTGAATTTTTAATTTTTATAAAATATTCATAATTGATTTATGAAAAGGATTGCTTTGCTTTTTTCACATTTGCCCAAACATCTGTGTGGACAAGACTTGCCGATTGTGCAGTTGAAAACGGCAATTTCCTTTCTGAAATCACAAAATGTTACCGTAATAACTTCCGCCGGACAAACACATTGGGATTGTATTTTAACGGAGTTGCTCAATAATAATATTCCGGTTCATCTGGTTATTGCCAAACCGACGACCTTGGCGGAAGTCTCGGAACAGTTTTCGTACCATTTTGAATCTTATACAATTACAGAATCTTGCGAAGAACGTGATCAGTTTATCTGTTTTAATGCCGAATGTGTTTATCCTTTATGGTTGCGAAAAAATGGTCATCTTGCCCAAATAACCGCTTTATTACCGCCGGAACGGATTGATAAACGTTTTGATTGTTCTTTGTATCGTTTTTCCGGTTCCGCACTTAAATATTTGTTGCGTGAACCTTCGGCGGAATTATGTTTGTTACCGGATGATTATCTTTGGCATTGGACACGCGGTCAAAACGGAATCTGGAAAGGAGAAACCAGACGAGAATTTTGTAATGATTTACTTTGTTCCCAATCTCCGCCGCGTAACGCTTTGGCAACGCTGCTTCGTATTTTACAAGAACGGAAAATCCGTGCCGGTAATGGGCATATTGCCGGCAATATTTTTGTAACTTCTTTTACGGAAAATCATCCGGCAAGCTCCGCAATATTGTTCACATGGCGAAAAGATCGGCAACGGATGAATTTTGAACCTTATGGAATTGGTATTCCGCGTTCTTATGCTGTTTCCAAAGGCGTCCGATTACTCCAGTACGGAACCATTCCCGACTGGGATACCATGCAATTAGACAACAGATGGAAAAATGAACACGAATGGCGTGTACAAGGCGATTTTCTATTAGACGATGAATGTACAAAAAAAATGATTGTTGTTGTTCGGAAAACACCGGAAATAGAACATATTCATCCTGTTTTTACAGGACGTGTTGCCGCTTACGAACAGATTGAGTAGTAGAGGTATCCTCGCGAGTATTCGCACACAACACTCTCCGGTGCACTTGCCGAAGGTTCGTTTGTTTTGTTCTTTTATTTGTTTCGTATTCTCAAAAAAGAACCTCTAAAAATCTGCATAATCTGCGGACTAAGACTCAATTACAATAAGAGTTTCAACTCCGGTTTCGGGAGAGAAGCGGGCAAAACAAAAATCGTCAATTAAATTATGACCGAGAACTGTTCGATTTGTTGCTGGTGTCATGGAACGGTATAACAAAAATTGTTCTTTGTTGATCTGCACCCGATAACCCACCGCCTGATCATCAGGAACTTTTTGCATATTTTCACCAACCGTTAAATGCCGCCACGTGTATTGATTGCCGGAACGGTTGGCGTCAAAATCAAAAAACAACGGCGCAAACATCGAAATACCGGAAGTTTGTTGACGAAGCACTAAGGTTGAATGTTCAATTCCCAGAGTTCCCGTAACAATTCCGTTTTTGTTTGTTTTCTTCCATTCCGGCAACGCCAAAGGAAAAACACGGAATATCGGAGGTGATTTCGATTTATCGGGTTGAAAAAAAATTTCCGTTGAATCCGCAAACGTTTTGGGACGAAGTTTTGGTGAATAGAAAAGCGTTGATTCATACGTCAAATGGTCATTCTGTTCCGATAATCGTTGTTTGGTCTTATCGCCGTCCCATAATAGTGTATCGCCGAGAATGAGTAATTGGTCGGTGTTGTCGAGCAGAAAAAAACGTTGGAGCCGGTAATCGCCCGAAAGCAGTAAGTCGAGTTCCAAATACTCACAACCCTTTTCTTGATGAACACAGGTTTCCGTCCAAAAATCAACCGCCCGAAACGGTTTGCCGCGCCGCCGAAGTGCAAATTCCCAAAGCCCGAACAAAATCGGTTCCCCATACAAATCAACCTCCAACTGAACAGCATCCGTCTCCTGATCAAAATGTACAGAAATCGACAGATTCTTCTGATTTTTCTTTTTATTCATTGTCGTGATATTTAGGTGTTCGAAATTCGTTTTTCTGCGAATCAGATTTTACCGAAACGGGACACGAACACCGGTTCCGTTTTCATTGGGATACACAAGTTTTCCTTGATCGGTTTGAATTCCATTGCCGACTTTTTTTTCGATGAGAAGCGGTCCATCAATGGAGATGTAATCGAGCAAGGGAGCGAGTTGACTGATGGCGGAGGCACCGACGGTTGATTCGATAGAGTTGGCACTGGTCAGTTTCAAACCGAGATGTTTGACTTTAGCGATGAGTTGGCGTGCGGGAATTAAACCGCCACACTTAACCAATTTGAGATTGATTCCGTCAAACAGTCCCACACAACGTTCAATATCTGCTTCTGTCCGCCAAGATTCGTCCGCGATAATAGGAATAGAACAATTTCGTTTTTTCATTTCTTTTTTTAGCCGAGCCATTCCGGTAAAGTTATCTGCTGCCAACGGTTGCTCAAGAAGTTCGACACCGAGTTGTTGTAACGGTTCCAGCCGTTTGATTGCCGTTTCGAGTGTCCAACCGCCATTGACATCCACATGAAACGAAGCCTTTGTTTTTTCCCGAAGCATTTGGAGAATCTGCAAATCACTTTTGCAACCAAGTTTAACTCGGTAAATAGACCAATTGGGATTTTCGGCGATACGGTCGGAGATACGTTCTAAGGAATCCAAACCGATACAGTAACTGGAATCGGGAACTTGTTTGATGGAGAGCCCCCAGATTTTCCATAACGGTTTATTTTTCATTTTTCCCCAGAGGTCACAAGCAGCACAATCAATGGCACTTTGGGCAAAAGTATTTTTTTGAAGAATCGGCTGAAGAGTCCGCCAAAAGGCCACCGGATCGGCAAGTGCATAATGTTCAATGATTTCGCGGCATTCTTCGAGTAGATCGACCATATCTTCGACATTGGTGTTGTACAACCGATCTTCATAAGCCTCACCGTGACCGCGTAAACCATCTTGTTCTAATTCGACAAGAATGGTGCGAACAACACTTACCGAACGTTGTGATGTTTCAAAAACGTGTTTTAACGGTAAATCTACTCGAATAATTCGTAATTTCATAATTGATGATTGTGATAGTATCATTCCCAACAATCAATAATCACTGTTGGTAATACACTGATGTAACCGTAGGTTAGATAACCTTTGTGAAAAAAAGATCGCCTACCTTTTGATTTCTATTTTATACCGGTTTACGGTACGACTCTCATTGCAAAGAACCTTAAATCAACAACAGAGACAAACAATAATTGATCTATTGTAGTTTTTCCTATTTTCAAATCAATGTACCCCCGTAAATTATTGACCATACTATTTCGCCGAAGATTGGTAATTCAGGATAAAATTAACGTAATATATCAGTGGAATCTTCGCCAATTTGTTTACCAATGGACTCCAAAGGTAGGCAACGTTTCGCCGAAGGGTTTTCACCCACCGTTGGTCGGCGTACTCGCCGACTTGACCTTGTAATTGCCAACTGTAAACAAATTCAAAAATAGTCCACTGATAGATTACAAAATTTTGAATAGATTGTCAGAATCCAGAGAAGACTTCGCCGTCACTTATTGATGCTGCCAACCGCCATTGTCTTAGATTAACAGAATTGGAAACACCACGAACACTGCCGTCTGCAAGCACCGTATTAACAACACTCGGATGATAACTATTCGCCATGAAAAATCCTTGATTTATACACCAAAATGACGGCATTTTGGCATTAGGTGGAAGAAATGCACTAAATGTCGTGTAGGCTGGTTGAATAAGTACCCACGATAACCCACGGTTATCGAACCAACCAGACGCTGGTGTTGGATTTGAAATCATGTGTGTATCTAATCCTCCAAGAGTATCTGCCGCTAACCCTGTCTCCGAACAGGTGACATGATCAAAACTTGAGTCGCCATACATCAGAATTCGGTACGTATTCGAAGCAATAACTTCGCCATAAGTACCTCCAACAGTCGCCTCACTACCAACACAAGCTTCAGACATTGCCATTGTGTTTGACAAGCCATCGGTTATTGCAGCAAAATTGTAGTAAGACGAATGATAAAACAAACCATTGGATTTTGTAATTGTAGTTGTTTTTCCCATTGATACTGTTACACCGGGTGCTGAAGTTCTCGCATAATCACTTCCGGTACAAGCCATGTAGTTACATGTTCCCGCTACAAGTGGTTGACCGCCAGCAGATATTGTTACTCCTTCGTTTCTTGAGTATTCGGTTGCACGGGACTTGGGACCCGTGTCACTAGGACAATGTAAAACCGGCAGAGTTGCTTCTGCCGCTTCCACCGCATGTGACAAAAACCAATCCATTCCACCCATAACACCTGGTCCGGCACCAAACATGTCTTTTGTTAAATCTAACGTTTCAAAAATTTGAGACTGTTCCATGTACGGCGTTAAACGAATCTGTACGGAATAACCATTTTTCGATTTTGTTCCCAAACCCGGTAACGTATCAAATGAATTATGGTAATTTTGCAGCGATAATCCCCATTGTTTTAGATTGTTAGCACAACTCATTCGTCTTGCGGCTTCTCTTGCTGCTTGCACCGCAGGAAGCAACAACGCAATCAACATTCCAATGATCGCAATCACCACCAGAAGTTCAACAAGCGTAAATCCGCGAGTGGGACACGGATATTTTCGTTGTTGTTTTTTGAGAATCGATACAAGAAATACGCCAAGCGTTAAACACAAAACGTACACACAACGGAATACGTGCGCTAATGTGAGTCGGCGCACTCCGACCTTACGAAGTAAGAATAACATACTACGATCCTTATACTTTGAGAGTACAGAATAAACATGAAACCTTTTTCTCCATTCGTCCTTCGCAAATGGAAAACGGTACCCGAAATAATAGAGTTGGTAGGTCTTCTGACTCCCGATACAAAAACGTTGCCTTCTCAATTTCTTATGAAATCAATGGCATTTAAGGAATTACGTTTTCAATTCCGGTTACAGCGGCGAGGACCGTTTCGGACTGAGGCATGAACCTGTCACCGAATTCCCTGTATTCAGTCTGATTCAAGAAAAACCAGACTAACACCAACTCCTCAACAAACAGTGCGTTATTCTAATCTCTTAAAATAACTCGTCAACCCCCCACAAAATAATTAGGAGTTCCCAACTATTCACGATTCACTCATCCGGCTCAATCGTTGAGAACTCACACCAATTAACGCAACGCATCAGAAAATTCACATAATGTCGGACATGTTGCGGCATCAATCACCAAAGATTCTAAAGCAATCGGATCGTTCATCTGCCGAATTGCCGTTTCAATCTTTTTAGGAACCTTAACAAATCGCTTACGCAATAAAGACAATACCGCATTGCGTCCAAATTCGGTTTTACCTTCGGCTCTGCCTTTGGTGATACCTTTGGTAATACCTTTGGTAATACCTTTAGCTTCACCTTCGGCAATTAATTCATCTAATAATGATGTTGACATGGGAACTCCTTTCTTTTGAATTTCTTTAATAAGGTTATTATAATCTTGATGTTTGAACAGTTTTGCGCTGGTTGTTGCGTAATGCAATGCGTCTCGCCATACTTCTTGAGATTCCTGTAAGTGAAATGTCGGTTGTAACTTCTCATAAATTTTTATCAGTTCAGCAACAACATCTTTACTAAAAACCGCTTGCAAGGTCATAAAAAGAACACTAAGTTCCGGATCTTCAGGAAATTCCTCTGAGGCAAGTTGTGCCGTATCACACAAAAATGCCTTCATGTTCAACGCAAACTCTTCCATTGATTCCAGACCCCGTAACTTCTGAATCAATTCTGATACATCAGTAGGTGCCGTAAATTTCTTCTCACCGTAATGAAAAATAATCGGAAAAATAATTGGAAGCAAAAAATCTTCAAAACGTTTTTTGTCTTCTTCGGTTGCATCGGGAGCATGGGCGGCAACGGCAACCGTATTAAATTCACGATCCCAAATACGGATTACATAACGAACCAATTGAAATATCGTCCACTTATCGTTTTCGGTTTTCAACTCGATCAAAATAAAAACAACAATCGTTTCGTTGGAACCTTGGAACGGAATCCGATACAACACATCTACATATAACCGTTTCAGGTCTTCATCAACAAATGTCTCGGGAGCAATTTGTAACCGACCCAGATCAAGAACCGCTAATGCTTCCGGTTTAAGAATATATTCTAAAAACTTTCGTGCTTTTCGGAGATCACGTAATTTATCCTTGCAAAATGCATCATGTTGATACTTTTTCTTGAAATCATCAAGTGCGTTTTGGTCAATGGGATGTGATAAATTTGATTGTCGAGTTCGCGTTTTCTTACCCATAATTCAGTATAATTGAGTATAATTGAGTATTGGAATTGAAGGTCAAAAAATTATTAAATCTATTACAAAACATCATAATAAAAATATCGACATTTTCAAGAACCCCAATAAATTTCCTCATGTTCATAACTTGCTTTGACAGAATACACTTTACCTTGTTACGACTTGGTTTATCTATTTAACATTGGAATTTTAAGTGATTATGGCATCGACCTTCAGAACTGTTTTTTCCCAAATTTTAGTTAGTTGGTTCGTTTGGTTGGTCAATCGATCTGGTAACAATTGTTTATAGATTCTACCGATAAAAATCTGCCTAAATTACCAACTCAACCTTCTGAACACTAAGAAAATTTGGTAATATTTCATGTGACTTTATTTGTTGTTATTTTTTCATTGTCGTATTTTCAAAGTGTTTTGGCGTAAAAAGATGTATTGTATTTTGGACGGGATTGAAAGATAATACCAATCTCTGAAAGAAACGGTTCTCCCGTAAAACTTAAACAGTAACAATTTCTATGAAAAATAATCCGTTGATTATTGAGGAGAAAATCAGATGACAACTAAAAACAATATTAATCGCCGGACATTTACCAATAATGTTGCGATAACAACAGGTTTTGCAGTATTTCAGACAGCGCGGTCGTACAGTCAAACGATTGGAGCGAATGATCGTGTTCGAGTTGGATTTCTTGGTGTTGCCAATCGCGGACGGCAAGACCTTGACGCATTTAAGAAACAATCCGATGTTGAAATTGCCGCTCTTTGCGATGTTGATCAACAAACTCTTGAAGCAGCAAAAGAAAAATTTGCCAATTCGTCCACATTGATCGCCGAAGACTTTCGAAAAATTTACGAACAAAAAAATATTGACGCCATCATTATCGCCACTCCGGATCACTGGCACGCCATTCAAACAGTGGAAGCGTGTAAAGCCGGAAAAGATGTGTATGTTGAAAAACCGCTTTCTGTAACTGTTTTTGAAGGACGGAAAATGGTTGAAGCTGCACGAAAATACAACCGTATTGTTCAGGTTGGTATTCATCGCCGCAGCGGAAATATTTATCGTGATTTGGCAGCGAAAAATATAGACGAATTGATTGGTAAGGTTACAGTGGCGCGGTGTTGTCACATGAGCAACATGTTCCCAGACGGAATCGGTAAATTCAAACCGGTAACTCCGCCGAAACAATTGAACTGGGACCTTTGGCTTGGTCCCCGAAATCACCGCAATTATCAACCCAATATTGCACCTTATAAATTCCGTTGGTGGAATGATTATTCGTCACAGATTGCGAATAATGGAGTTCATTTTATTGATATTTTTCGGATGTTCCTCAAGGAAAAAGCTCCGGCGGATGTTTGTGCGATGGGCGGTCAGTTTGCGGTGAACGATGATCGGACAATTCCTGATACGATGCATGTTAGTTGGTTGTTCCCTTCCGGTCGTTTGCTTGAATTTAGCCATTACGAAGCCAATTCAAATCCTATTATGGCGGTGTCCGGTTATGTTGAATTTCGAGGTACAATGGGAACTTTGTACGTTAATGATGGACGTTATGTTATCAAACCGGAAAAACCTGGACAATTTCAAACGAAAGGCGAACGGATGAAAGAAATTGATGAAACACTAGGGGAAGGTAACAAAAATCTTGATATTACAGCGCAACATGCCCGTAATTTTATTGATTGTGTTAAATCCCGTGCGGTTCCGAATATGGATGTCGAAGAAGGTCATCGCAGTACGACAATGAGTTTGATTGCCAACATTTCACTTGCTGTCGAACAACGCCTGAAATGGAATCCTGAAACGGAACATTTTATCGGTAACGAAAAAGCCGACTCGCTCCTGCATTATGAATATCGTGCTCCTTGGAAATTAGAGGTATAACCGTTTTTTTGTAATTGTCTATTTTTATCAACTGCCTCCGCAGGAACACAGATATTTATAGATTTTTAGTCCGCAGATTACGCAGAATTTTAGGATTATTTTTTGAGAATAACGAAACAAACAAAAAGTATGGAATTATATTCTGGAAACTTTTTTAAAAATTTTGCGAAAATCGGCGGACGACTTAAACTGTTTCCAGCGGTTATAAAATAGGCGGTTACACTTATTTAGGGTCTTGCGGAGTGGTCGGAGGTTAAATCCCAAGCAACAACCCATATTGTTTCTGTCGGCGACAGTTTGAAATCTTTTTTAAGAGATTGGGCAAATTCCGGCAGGTGAGCACCGCCATAAAAAATAGCGATTTTCTTTTTACCGTTCTTGATTTCCTTGCTAAGAACTTTCAAAGCAGCGGCGTTACGGTCGGTGATGATGGCGGAACCTTCTTCACCGCCGAGAACCCACATGGAATCATCCATTTGATTTATCATTTCTTTGGCGAAAAACCGTTTTAGTGCGAGAGATTGATTTGAGGCGAGCAATGTTCCTAATAATCGTCCTTGCATTTTGATTTCTTCGTCTTGACCTTCTTTTCCTTTTTTGACACCCAGTATAATTGCACGATAAAGAATCTGAATCAAATCACCTCTATTCGTAACTCGGTTCGCAAATTCGGAGGGTGAAAGATCCGCGTGAACCATATTGGGGGCTTTGTAATTGATGTGTTCTAATTGGAAATCCAATTCAAGAGATGTACCCATTCCAGATTGAAAGGCAGATAAAAGATTTTTTTCTTTCTTCTCTTCGACGGTACTTTTATCGGGTTTTGTTCCTTTCTCTGCAACAAGTTCGTAAAGCACTGAGTCGTAACGTTTAAAGATTTTATTAAGTTCTTTATAATATTCTTTATCACCGATATGGACAGCGGCGATGAGATCGACTTCGAATTTTTTCTTTTCGTCGGTAAACCGGACAATCGCCGTATCAAAAGATACTGGTTGCCGTTTACCTTCTTTTTTTGTAACACACATAAAATCGGAAAGCCGGTCAAATTTTTTCGGTTCATCGGCAAAAACAAAATTCGAAAGGAATAAAATAACGGCAAAAAAGAAAATAATGTGTTTCATAATTTTAGTCGGTTTGTTGTTGATACTCGTTTTGACAAAGCCAATCAAAACGTCATTTTAAAACTATACTCCATCCATTCATAAATTACAAGAGCGGTGATTCTGGTGACAATTGGAAAATGGCGTAAACGATTAAACAAAGGGTAATCTATCAGCGGCATTTTTATTTGTTTCTTTTCCTCAGAAAAAAACATCTGAACTCTATAACGTAAAAAACAAAAATTCCACTGATAGATTACAATTTATTGAATATTTATTTATATTACATCAACTGCCGTACATCAACGAAATGTCCGGCGATTGCGGCGGCGGCAGCCATTGCGGGTGAAACAAGGTGGGTTCGTCCATTTTTGCCCTGCCTTCCTTCAAAGTTACGATTACTTGTTGAAGCACAATGTTCGTAAGGTTTCAACTTGTCGGGATTCATTCCCAAGCACATACTACAACCCGGTTCACGCCATTCAAAACCCGCTGCAATAAAAATATGTTGCAATCCTTCGAGTTCCGCTTGCCGTTTTACAGTTCCGCTGCCCGGAACAACCATCCCGCGAACTCCCAAAGCAATTCGTTTACCCTTTACAATATCCGCAGCTACACGTAAATCTTCAATACGCCCGTTGGTGCAGGAACCAATGAAAACTCGTTGAACGGCAATATCGGTAATGGGAGTACCCGGTTTCAAATCCATATATTTCAACGCGGCTTCTGCCATTTTACGATCTGCGGCGTTACGGAATGAATCAAGTTTCGGGATTGTTCCTGTAACAGAAACAACTTGTCCCGGATTTGTTCCCCATGTTACCATTGGTTCTACTTGCGAAGCATCGAATGACCAAAGATTGTCAAATTCAGCTCCGGGATCAGACGGTAATTTTTTCCATTGTTTCACGATAGTATCCCAGAAATTCCGGTCAGGAGCGTATTCCCTGCCGAGCAAATAATCGAAAGTCTTTTGGTCTGGAGCAATCATTCCAAAACGCGCCCCCATCTCAATCGCCATATTACACACCGTCATCCGGCCTTCCATCGATAACTGGACAAACGGTTGACCGGTAAACTCAACCGCATAACCGGTTCCGCCAGATACTGAAAGACGACCAATAATATAAAGTATCAAATCCTTAGCCGAACAACCTTGTGGTAATGCGTTTTCACCATGAATACGAAACGTTTTCGGCATTTTTTGCCACAGAGTTTGTGTTGCGAAAACGTGTTCTACTTCGCTGGTTCCAATCCCGAAAGCAATCGCCCCGAAAGCTCCATGCGTGGCAGTATGTGAATCGCCGCAAACAATGGTCTGACCGGGTTGAACAAGACCGCGTTCCGGTCCAACGACGTGGACAACACCTTGATTCGGATCAAGAATATCGTATAATTTAATACCAAATTGACGACAATTTTTTTGCAATGTTTCAATTTGTGTTTTAGCAATTGGGTCAAGAATGGGCAATGTTCGGTCAAGTGTTGGGATACAATGATCCTGAACCGCAAATGTTTTATTGGGGCGGCGTACTTTGCGATTAGCAAGACGAAGCCCTTCAAACGCTTGCGGTGAAGTAACTTCGTGGCAAAGATGCAAATCAATGTACAGAAGATCATCTTGTTCCTGATCGACAATGTGAGCATCCCAAATCTTGCCGAACATTGTTTTTGGTGTTTCAATAGACATAAATAATAAGTGTTAAAAACAGGGCTGGAACAGTTGGGGAAAATTTGTTATTATTCTACAAAACGGAACCAAAAAAATCAATCTTTTCAATTGATCAATCAAAATTTAAAATTTATACATCAAAAAATAAAAGAATTTGAGAATATCTTGTAACTATTTCTGAAAACTTACTTCAGAATTGTTGTAATATTTTTTAGTATTTTAATAATTTGTAATATATCAGTAGAATTTTTGTTTTTCGATTTTCACCCCGACAGGGGCAGTGGCAAGTTGAGAGTTGAGAGTGGAGAGTGGAGAGTGGATAGTGTCGCAAGCGGAATTACTGCCGAAATGGTATTACTCCGCGTGCGAACTATCCACTATCAACTCTCCACTATCAACTACTCGCTTGACCTACGGTTATGAAAATGCCACCCCTTTGGGGTGAAGAAGAAAAAATAATTATTCCACTGATAGATTACAATAATTTAACCTTTAACCCAATTATTCAAAAATGATAAAACGACGTGATTTTCTTGGAATTGCGGCACTTGGTGCTGGGACATTGGCATTAGGCACGACAATTTCTGCACAGGAAGCGGCAACACAGGAAACAACAGAACAGTTGCCTGCTAAAAAGTCAAACAATGATCTTAGTGTTTGGGTACAACTGACCAAAGATATTCGATGTTCCCGTATTGGTTTTGGAACAGGAATGCGTGGCAGTCAACGAACATCTGATTTGACACGAATGGGTTGGCCCAAAGGCATTGAATTACTCCAATGTGCTTATGATCATGGGGTACGTTTTTTTGATTGTGCTGATCTTTACGGAACACATTTTGTAGTTGCTGAGGCGATGAAGGGCAAACCGCGCGACAGTTATGTTCTTGGAACGAAACTTTGGTTATTGCCTGGTGGTATTCCTGAAAAGGAGCGGCTTAGTCCTGAAGAAACGATTCCGCGTTTTTTACGGGAATTTAAGACGGATTATATTGATCTTGTCCAGATTCACTGTATGACCGATAAGAGTTGGACAACCAAAAACGAAGCGGCAATGGCAAGTTTATCGCGGCTTAAAGAAAAGGGATTAATCCGTGCGCACGGAGTGAGTACGCACACCAATGCTGCTGTTGAACACGCTGCCCAAACTTCGTGGTGCGATGTTATCCATGCCCGAATCAATAGTGAAGGAATGAATATGGATGGTCCTCAAGATAATGCTGCACAACGTGTTGAGGAAAGTGTTCGGGCAATTCAATCGGCACACAACACCGGAAAAGGAATTATTGCTATGAAAATTCTTGGCGAAGGTAAAATGTCCAATAATTATGAATTACGGAAAAAATCAACTGATTTCGTCAAAAATCTGGATTGTGTGGACGTATTGATTGTCGGATTCACCGAAAAACAACATATTACCGAATTTATTGATTTAGTGAAAAGTTGAAAGTTCTGTTCCTATGTTTTCAGTGAACTGTACAATCTGTACTTTCCTAAAAAACGATTACAGAAACTATTTTTTCCGCAAGATCATTCCTCATGGTAACTACCTTCGGTAGTCATAATTATTGTAATATATCTGTGGAATAATTATTTTTTATTCTTCACCCCAAAGGGGTGGCATTTTCATAACCGTAGGTCAAGCGAAGCGCGACCTACGGTCAACATCTCTCCTCAACGTCGTCTGAAAGACGAAACTA
>JAITBS010000264.1 GCA_031283515.1 Planctomycetaceae bacterium | reverse complement strand
TATCGAAAACGGCAAACCGGTTGAGTATGGTATGGTTCACTTATCGACAACGATTGCAAGACCGGACGGAACATTCGGTTTCAGTTTTACACCGTTTTCGGACGATTTTAACAAATTTGTTACGGATGGAATTGCGGAATCGGAACGTATTCGTAATTCAACCGAATTGTTTTCGGGACATGCCGAGCCGGATGTAATTTATTACACTGTTTTACGTGGTGTAACATTTACATCCGATCATCAACCGTATCAAGCCGGAAGTAGTGTTCCGATTTTGGTGTTCGGTGAGATGTTTATCGAACACGGTATTCGCAAGATGCCGCACAGTATTCACGTGAACCATGCTCTGATCGATGGGCAACATGTTTCAAAATATATTCAATTGTTTCAACAATTCTTGAACGATTAGAAATAAATAATCCCATCCCCCCCCATTATGGATATATTAAATTCTCACGGATGTGCTCTCACATTTTACATTACACTTCAACTAATTACACATTACAAGGAGAGTACCATGTCAACACATTTGTACAATCAGTTTTCAACTATTTCATCACTTCGCCGTTTCAATTTTGACTTGCTGTATCAATTCCTGTTACCGTACAAAGATTATCTGTGTTCTCAACACCATTTTCGTTGGACGGATAATTTGTTACAGTTCCCGTATCAGGATTTGGCGAACATCCTTGCTGAGCCGGATGACGAAATACCGGAATTACTGCACAACGGGATTTTCTTTATTGATGAACTTTCTACGCCTCAAGCGGCGGAATTTATTGTTCAACAATTAAAAAACGAGGATCATACGATTCCCTCATGGGCAAACCCGACCAACCTTGCTCTTTATACTTGGTTACTAAACCCTGAAATTTTGCAGGTAACTCACCCTCAACTGGCGGCTTTGCGTCCCAGACGATTTGAAAAAAGTTACAGTGCAAGATCGGCATTGCCTGACCTTTCCAAAGAACGAATCATCGCGCTGGAAGACGAATTAAACAATTGGTTTGATTCCTTAAATAAAGGACGCGGTGTTCAGGTAATACACTATCAACGTAACGGAATCATTTCTTTTCAGTTGCGTCATGGTGACTTGTACAAACGCGATATTGCTTTGAAAAATAACGGTCAAACGAAACGTATTGTCTATCGCCCGAAACGTTACGACTTTCTCGATTACACGCCGGACGAATGTCAACTCAAAATTCATTCCGACACGAAACGCGAAAATAAGGTTTATCGCCACCTGATCGGAAAATACTGTTTCGATGACGAAAATTTCTTTTTGGTCGGTGACGGAAAAAACCGTTACACATTAGAACCGATTCGTGATATTGGACGCGAAGCCTTAATCTGTCGCGATATTGACGGACTCGAATGGGTTCATTTGAAAGAATTACATACAAAAATTCCAGAACAAGACCATTACTATGAAGTTTTTAAGTCGTCGAATCATTGTCTTTTTGACGATTGGGACTCCATTGGAAAACGTTACAGAGATACCTCAGAATTTGTTCGGGCAACCTTTTTGATTCAGGTTGCTGGTTTGCCCCGTGCGAGGAGTTTAACCATTTGTTTGCCGGATATTACCATCTATGAACGCCGATTAGAAGTTGACCGTCTGTTTGTCACATGGATGAAAAAACGGTTGTTTACATTATGATTTTTGTTTCAACGAAAGGAGAACTTAACATGCGTTTGAAAAAATATTGTGTTCCATTGTCCGCTGCCATTCTTTCCCATGTGATGATTCACTGGAAAAACCGGTTACAAGAAGAGCTTGAATTTTTGTCGCGTTTTCTTTATCCAACCGACGAATTGGCAACACACTATCCTGAAACCCTTTGGACGTCATTTCGTGTTGTAACTCGTCGTAGTGGTAAGATTAGTGGAATTGACATGGATGATTCCACTAACCGCATCGAACTCACGAAAGCGGACATTATTAAATATCGTTTCGATTTGAAACAGTTCCGTCGTGAGATGTGTGAGAGTTTTGGTTTGAATCCTTCGACCGAAGAGATTGTGAAGTTTAGTCGAACAATTTCATGGGGAACTTGGGAACCGTCAAAAGGAATATCGTTTCCGATTACATTATTGTTGCCCGGTGACGATTTTCGAGGTCAAATACTTGAACGAATTTTACGGCGTAAAGGGTCAGGTGAAATTCTGATGACTCCATCACGTCATGAATGGAAGAATGGTCTTGAGGAGATGGCACGTGAAAACAAAGTGTTACTCATTTCACTCAATGAGATTGTTCAAATGGAAAATGATAAACTCTTACCAACACAAGAATGGGAAGAGTATATGACGGCGTTTTGTAAAATGGTTGAAATGGATTTACCGTTACAATCCCAAAAGAAAACGTCTGAGTATTTACTTGCCAAACGAGGATCATGGATATTTCGTTATGGAAATATCGAAACAGTTGTTGGTGGTGATTTACTCGGTCCCGCCTTCGTCCAATTTTTGTTGCAACATCCAAACGAGGAATTTCATGTCGAGAAATTATGGTTTTCCGTTATGGGAAATCCTGCTAATTCAATACACACAGAACATTCCTTTGCTGGTGAAGGAACGGATTTACCCGATTCGTTGTTGGGCGGAGCGGACACGGTTTTCGATGCCGATGCCAAAAAATCGTATGAGAAACGGTTGCGTGAACTGGCTACAGAACGTATTGAAGCAGAGCAGGACAAAAATCTGGCAAAACTAGATCAGGTCGATAAGGAATTTGAGTTTATTCGGAAAATGCTGGAACGCGATGGTTCGGACAAACACCAGCCGAAAAATCTGGGTGATCCGGTCATTCTCCTTCGCGACCGGATTCGTCGAGTGATTAATAACTTTATTGATCAGGTATCCAATAACGATGTAATAGGTGGACAATTTCTCAAAAACTCCATTCGACGAGGAGTCTTTATGAAGTACTCGCCAAGCCAAGAAATCGGTTGGGTATATTCCTAACTTATTTCATAAATATTGGTAAAACACTCTGAAATCGGGGCGTCTTTCGGGACGCCCTTTTTTATGGAAATTTTTATTTTTTCGGAATACTCGTCGGATTTTATTTATAAATTATTGTAGACAAAGAAGTTATAAAAAATTCTATCTCAAAATTAGGTGCGGAGAATTCTAAAAATTTTCCAAAAAAATTCTCCGTGGCGCGAAATTGTCCACCGTGGCGCGAAAATGTCCACCCCTTACTACTGAAGAGACAGGTTGGTCGAGAATTCAAATTCTCCAATAAGTCAGTTACTTAGACAGGCTTTTTGTTGTCCAATCATCACTTTATTGATAATGAATCGGCGAATGCCAATGTTCATATTAATATAAGGAAAGAATCAATTACCACACTTCACACAAATTTTTGTGAATTGTGGCAAAAAGACAAATCTCTGTTTTACAGTAATAAGGAGAGGAAAAAACATGGCTACGAAATTTAAGAATAAGCCTCGTCGCGGCACGTGCCGGCGTTGTGGCAAGCGCAACGTTATTATTGACGAGAAGTGTTTATGTAACAAGTGTTTTCCGATAGTGTTACGCAACGCGAACCGTTTGGGACGCACCTATCTTGAAGCCGAATCTCTTGACCGTAAAGGTTGGGGCGAGGATCGGTTTACACGTTCAGGACTTTTTGATTTCGATTCGGAAAGCGGACTTGGCGGTTTTCCTGATGACGATAGTTGGTTCCCGCCGGAAAAAGATCATTACGCACAATTTATGCACACTATTTATCGGTTTTAACATTACGTTAAAAGAAAGGAGTTTTACCATGTCCCCTCCAGAAAATAATATAACACAAATATTTGACCGGATTCATTACCACATC
>JAITBS010000194.1 GCA_031283515.1 Planctomycetaceae bacterium | reverse complement strand
GAACCTTATTTTCACCTAATTTTTCCTAACAAAACAACCTCAGTAGCAAAAGTGATCATAAAACAACAACCTCATTACCTCATTCACACGGAAAACAATGAGGTAATGAGGTTGATTATGTGGTTGACCATTGGCTACTGAGGTTGTTTTGTTGTTTAAATTAGGTGAAAATGAGGTCGGTGTTAGTGGATAGTGAATAGTTAGTAGTGAATAGTGAATAGTTGATAATAGTTGATAGTGCCGCAAGCGGAATTATCAATACCTGATTAAAATTCCGCTTGCGAACAAAAACATGGGTGTGTGTTACGGGTGTGTTTTCGCAAAACTCAGGTGATTTTTCACAAAAAGCATGGTTTTTTGGGCAAAAGACATGGGTCTTTTCACAAAAGACAAGGGTCTTTGGGCAAAAGACAAGGGTCTTTGGAGAAAAGACAAGGGTCTTTTCACAAAAGACAAGGGTCTTTTCACAAAAAGCAAGGGTCTTTGGGCAAAAAGCATGGGTTTAAATGTCAATTCCGGTTTATGCGGTGCCGCTATTGCCCGACGAACCGGTATTGACAGGCGTCGTGTTCAATGAGATATTAATTAGGAATACAGTCATAGACTTTTTGGAGGTTACCGCAAGTTATTCCTTTTATTATACGGAGTTGAGTATCTATTTTATGGACAAGATTAAAGTTGTTTTGTTTGGTTTTGGGACAATTGGAACCGGTGTTGCCAAAATTCTTTTTAATCATGCCGACCGAATTACCCAAGCAACAGGGAAAACAGTTGAACTTATTAAAATTTGCGATAAGGATATCACCACCCGACGCGATATTGAATTGCCGTCCGGTGTTCTTTGTTCGGATGCCGAATCTATTTTCGGCGATCCGGAAATTACCATCGGAATCGAATTAATGGGCGGTTTGGAACCGGCACGGACATTCGTATTGCGTTTGCTGGAAAATGGCAAAGATGTTGTTACTGCCAACAAGGCTCTTATTGCCCAACACGGGAATGAATTGTTCAACACCGCCCAAAAATTTAACCGAACTATTGCTTTTGAAGCGGCAGTCTGCGGCGGTATTCCCATTCTGTCCGCACTCTCAACTGCATTGCAGGCGAACACGTTACAATCCATTAACGCTATCGTCAACGGAACAAGCAATTATATTCTTTCGCAAATGGAAAGCGGGAAAACATCGTACCGTGACGCCGTGTCGCAAGCCCAAAAATTAGGCTATGCCGAAGCAAATCCGGCAATGGATGTGGATGGAACCGATGCAGTACAAAAATTGGCTATCCTTGCCCAACTTGGTTTTGGAGCCAATGTTTCCTGGAAAAACATTCCGCGTTTGGGCATTGAATCAATTGAATCAATTGATTTCCGTTATGCGAAAGAGCTTGGCTATCGAATCAAATTACTTGCGGTAGCGGAACGCAGTAGCGGCGGGTTGGAGTTGCATGTTTCGCCGACTCTGGTGAAGGGCGATAATCCATTGGCACGAGTTCGGGATGCATTCAATGCGGTACGGGTTGTGGGTGATTCGGTTGGTTCTGTCTTTTTTCAAGGACTTGGCGCCGGACAACTGCCAACTGCTTCGGCTATTGTCGGTGATGTTATCGATACAATTCTCGGACGTACGGCGATTACATTTCGTACGCTTCATTTGTGGGATTCTGCGAAAACTTCTGTTGCCATCAAAAGTCCCAATGAATTTTTCGGCAAATCGTATCTTCGGTTTAGTGTTCAGGATCAACCTGGTGTTATGCATGAAATTTCCGGTGTTCTCGGCAATCGGGGAATCTCGATTGCGTCCATGATTCAGCACGAACCGGAAAACAAAACAACAGAACCTGCCGTCCTCATCCTAACAACTCACGAAGCTCGTGAAGGTGATTTGCTTGAAGCCATTATTCAACTTCAACAATTACCAGCGGTTCTCGGTAAAGTTGTTCGGCTGCGAGTGCAAAATTAGAACCAGACGGAATCTTAACGAAAATCGGCGTAATCTGCGAACTAAATATCAGCGAAAATCAGCGTAATCTGCGGACTGAAATCATGACTATCGGCGAAAATCAGCGTAATCTGCGGACTTAATATCAGCGAAAATCAGCGTAATCTGCTGACTCAATATCAGTGAAAATCGGCGGACTAAATATAAACAGTAACGTTCTCCAGTAGTATTTATGTCATTTATTGGCTATAATATATGTTGCTTTTAACCGCTCTTTTTAACTGTTCACTATTTAATCTACTAAATAACCGTGTCTTCTGCTCAAGATCAATTGGATAAACCGAAGTATTTGTCAAAAAATTTGTCGAAAAAATTGCTAAAGGATTTATCAAAAAATTCATTAAAAAATTTATCGAAACGCCATACATTATATCTTAATCGGGAATTGAGTTGGCTTAATTTCAATGAGCGGGTTCTTCTTGAAGCGGATGATTCGGCTGTGCCGCTTCTTGAACGTCTTAATTTTCTCGGTATTTTTTCCAATAATATGGACGAATTTTATCGAGTTCGTGTGGCATTGCTCAAGCGTCTTGTGAATCTTCGGGATGCTGTTCGTGATGTCAATCTTGATTTTGACCCTTCCAAAATTCTCAAGGAAATTCATAAACATGTTGTTGTCCAGCGTCACAAAGCGGACGATATTTACGAAAAAATCACCCGCGAACTGGTTAAAGAAAATATTTTTTTTATCAACGAAAATGAATTAACTGAAGAGCAAGGTTTTTTTGTTCGGCAATATTTCAAAGAAACTGTTCGGCAATTTCTGTTTCCGATTATGCTGGATCGGTTTCGGAATTTTTCAAACTTGCACGATAATTCGATTTATCTTGTGGTTGACTTGACGCACAAAGACAATCCGTCATTTGAAAATCTTGCATTGATTGAGATTCCCACAGACCATGTTTCCCGATTTCTTGTTTTGCCGCTGGGTTTGGACAAAAAGCAATATGTTTTGTTTTTGGACGATGTTATCCGATATTGTCTTGCGGATATTTTTTCGGTTTTTGGATTTGTCAGTTTCAAAGCGTACACGATCAAGTTCACACGCGACGCCGAACTCGATCTTGACAATGATGTTTCAAAAAGTTTTCTTGAAGCGGTCAGCGATGGAATTAAGCAACGTAAATATGGAGACACGGTTCGGTTTGTTTATGATGAGGAGTTGCCGCGAAAAATTCTAACAAATATTCTCAAGAAGTTTGAAATTAAAAAGCGTGATTCTCTTGAAAAAGGCGGACGATACCACAACTTAAAAGATTTCATGCACTTTCCCCGAATTCTTGGAACGAAAAAAATGCAGTATGAACTGATACCGCAATTGGAAGTTCCTGATTTTCCGTCGGGAGTTTCCATGCTTGATGTGATTCGAGAAAAAGATGTGATGCTGCATTATCCGTACCAACCGTTTCGGTATATGATTGAGTTGCTCCGTGAGGCGTCGATTGATCCGGCGGTTCGAACAATTAAGATGACCATTTATCGTGCAGCAAAACATTCGGCGGTGGTGAACGCACTGATTAACGCTGCCCGTAACGGTAAGGAGGTGATTGTTTTCGTTGAGTTTCAGGCACGCTTTGACGAAGCGGCGAATATCTCATGGGCTGCGCGAATGCAAGATGAAGGAATCCGAGTGTTGCCGAGTATTCCCGGAATGAAAGTTCATTGCAAAATCCTGTTAATCCGCCGCAAGGAATCCAATGTCAATGTCTATTACACCGCCATTGGAACCGGAAATCCGAACGAAAATACAACCCGAATTTATTGTGATGAACATCTTTTGACTGCTGATAAGGAAATCACCGCAGAAGTTAATAAAGTGTTTCATTTATTGGACGACCGAAAATACCAATTGCCGGATTTCAAACATATTATTGTTTCACCGTTTGGAACACGCAAGTTTTTTCTGAAACAAATTGACCGTGAAATTAAAAATGCTAAAAAAGGAAAGCCTGCTTGGATGATTGTTAAGATGAATAATCTTGTGGATAAACGGATTGTGAACCGGCTTTATGAGGCGAGTGAGTCGGGAGTTCGAATCAATATGATTATTCGCGGAATTTGTACACTTATTCCCGGAATACCGAAAATCAGTGAAAATATTCGGGCGGTTCGGATTGTTGACCGATTTCTGGAACACTCACGGATATTGGTTTTCTGTAACGACGACAAACCGGAATATTTTATTGGATCGGCGGACTGGATGGAACGTAATCTTGACCATCGTTTTGAGGTGGTTACGCCGGTGCGTGATCCGTCCATTCAAAAACAACTCTGGGACATTCTGCAAATCCAACTCATGGATAATGTCAAAGCCCGATTCATCAGTTTTGAACACCCCAATGAGCGAATCTCCGTAAAAAAAGGAAACAAAAAAGTGCAAGCACAAACCGAAATCTACCGCTATCTCCAGCAACGAAAAACCGAACCCGAAAATTTAATAGAGAGTTAAAAACATCACAAATACAGATTATTGCTCTACTTTATGTTGCCATAATTAGGGAATTTATTGAAATAATTAAAAAAATTGTAATATATCAGTGGAATTATTATTTTTCGATTTTCAACTCAACTGGTAGGCGACGTTTTTCCGCAAATGTCGCAACGGTTGATACGTAATTGGTTCCAATCGGGTAACCGTTCACGGTAATTTTTATTTTTTTACGTACCTTTATCGTGGTCATTTTATTTTTTGATATTTTTTTATTTTTGTAAGATATTGAGTGGAGGTAGTCCCTTGAGGAATGCGGCAACACAACTTTGCAAGAAGGTCATGATATTTTTCTTTTGTTGTTTACAAGTTGTTATCACACTCCAAAATCGTTCATGCCAAAAATATCTGTACAACTCATATTACGAATGGTTGTTATCGGTTACATCCAACGGAATGGAATATAGGAGAGTCTGTTGGTTTGCTTACTGTATTTTCCTTGCAAAAAAAAGTTATACCTCGAATGGTA
>JAITBS010000183.1 GCA_031283515.1 Planctomycetaceae bacterium | reverse complement strand
GCGTAATCTGCGGACTGAAAAATTGCGTAATCTGTGGACTATTTGAACGTGATGAGTATATTTTAAAATTCGGTCTTGTTAGAATATATTATTGTGTTCTCCCGTTAAATATGATGGATTGCCGTAATATTTAACGGGACATGCCGTGATATATGACGGTTTGAGAACGATTTTAATGTTATTGGAGCAAAATCCGGTTATGGCATCATATTTGCTGGAATATCCGTTTTTATGACGATGACTCTGCAATAGTTTTGAAGTTGCGGTCATGATTCAACGGTTTTAACGATTACCAAACTTTTAACCATTTTATATTCGTGAATATTGGTTTAACTGAATTATTATTTCGTATTTTATTATTTGCCGGTTTATTTTTTGTATCGGTTTTTTCTATTGCGAATGAGGCGGCGGTTCGTTTTCCTTTACAGAAACCGGACGCTCGGTATGCCGATCCTGAATCCTGTACGAAATGTCATGCCGATCTCTGTTCACAGTGGAAAAAAAGTGATCATGCCAAATCAATGGATCATGCTTCCGAACAGTCAGTTCTCGGTGATTTCAACAATGTTTCATTTCTCCATATCGGTTTCGATGATCTTGTATTTTTGAGTTCCTCCGAGATGAAAAAGTTGTTTGATCTTCTCGAAACGGCAACTCCCAAATTGAATCTGCAAAAAGAATATTTTTCCGAAACAAATAATAATGAAGCCGATCACAATTATCTGAAACAACGATATAATGTTGCCGGTCGGAAAATGAAGGCGTTACCGAATGCCGGTTTTGAAGAATTAGTTACGGCAACCTTCGACGCCAAACAGGGAATTACTGAACGGTTACGGCAAAATATGTCCGAAACACAACGTCAAGAATTTGACGCCGAATTGGAATTTCAAAAATCATTGCGGTTTCAACGTCCCGGAGATATTTCTGTTGCACAAAATAAAATTGTTCGTGTGATCCGCAAATTGGTCGAAGAGAGTTCCATTACAACAAAATTCGGAACTCGTTTCCGCATGTTTCGTAATGAAAATAAATTTATGGTTGAAACGGATATTGGAACATTTGAAGTTCGTTTTACACTTGGCAATCGTCCGTTGCAACAATATTTAGTGGAAACAGACGGCGGACGGCTTCAGGCGTTACCGGTTGCGTGGGATTCGGTTGAAAAATGTTGGTTTCATCTTTATCCCAAAGAACAAATTCTCAAAGGTGATCCGTTACACTGGACAACAACATTGCAAAACTGGAACCGAATGTGTGCCGATTGTCATACAACTAATTTGCACAAAAATTTTGACCCGAAAACAAAAGAATATCGTACAACATTTACAGAACTCCGTGTCGGTTGCCAGTCTTGCCATGGTCCTTGTGGAAAACATGTTGAAACTGCGGAAAAACATGTATTGACAACCAATTGGAAATCGGAAATTCCGACAGAAGTTTTTTCATTGACCAATACCGGCGGAACGGAAATTGTTCAGAGTTGTGTGTTTTGCCATGCACGTCGCCGCCTGTTGTGCGAAGGTCCCAAACCACCGGAAATTCCTGCTGCTGATTGGTTTATTCCCGAATCAGTTGACTCTCCCATTTATTATTCTGACGGACAATTACTTGAAGAAGCGTTTGAATACGGATCATTTTTACAATCAAAAATGCACGATAAAGGAGTTAGTTGTACGAATTGTCATGAGCCGCATTCATTGGAGTTGAAGTTTCAAGGCAATCGGCTTTGTACGCAATGTCATTCGCCGTCAATTTACGATACCGTAAAACATCATTTTCATCCGAACACCGCAAAACCCGGAACACAATGTGTTGAGTGTCATTTTCCGCAATCGACTTATATGGTTGTTGATCCGCGTCGTGATCACAGTATTCGAAAGCCGAGTCCGGCGTTAACACTTGCTGCTGGAGTTCCCAATGCGTGTTCGATTTGCCACCGTGACCGAAGTAAAGGTGAAACATTGGAATGGGCAAAAGATCATATTGACCGTTGGTACGCCGAAAAACGTAAAACTTCTGTCGGATACAGCGATCTCTGGCCCACCGAAGACCATTATGCTTTAGCAATTGCTGCCGGAAGAAGAGATGATCCAATTGCAGTACAAAAATTGTTAAAAGTTGTTCGTGATAAAGGGAACAAAGAATTTCGTCCGGTAATTCGAGCCGGTGCAATTACATTGTTAAGCCGTATTCCAACAGATCAGGCAACAGATGAAATTTTTTCGGTATGCGTGGACGGTTTAAGTGATACGGATTCATGGGTTCGGTTTGCGTCCTTAGGAGCACTGGCGGCGCAACCGGATGATGTAAAATTGAAACATTTAACACCATTACTCAATGATCCGGTTCGGGCTGTGCGTACGGAAACAGCAAGAGTTTTGGCAAGAAATGCGTTTACATTGACGGAAGACAATGTTAAAAAATCGTTCGAAAATGCTAAACAGGAATATGTTACAGCCCAAAAAGTTGATAATGATCAAGCGGCGGCATATTTGAATCTTGCGGTTTTGGAACACGATCTTGCTGCTTCCAAGATTGAGGAAGTGAATCGTTGGTTGGAAGCCTCTGTTCAAGGTTCCCAGACTTCGGCGGTTGACGAAGCCCAAAAAACGGCGTTACCGTTAATTGAACGTCTGACCGCAACCTCTTTAGAATATTATCGTCAATCACTTGAAATTGACGGCGATTTCTTACCGTCACGAATCAATCTGGCAATGTTGTATCATGAACGCGGTAACAATATTGCGGCGGAAAAAGAATTTCGCGAAGCGTTACGGATTGAGCCGGAAAACGGTAATACGGCATATTCGCTTGGTTTATTGCTTGCGGAACTTCATCGTTCTGAAGAAGCAGTTGCCATGCTTCGCCAAGCGTCAAATAACCTCGAATCCGCAACAGGACAAACTGCAACTCGAAATCGTGTTCGGTATAATCTTGGTTTATTATTGCTCCAATTAAAACGATATAATGAAGCAGAAAAAGAATTATCGGACATTATTCAGTCGGAACCGCGAAATATTACGTTTTTATACGCACTAACCATTTCCTATCTCCAGCGAAATGCAACATCGCAAGCATTGGCAATTCTTGACCGAATGATCAAACTCGATCCGCAAAACCCGCAATGGCAACAATGGAAAAATCGCATCCGTGTACAACAGTAATAAACATATTCATGGCACTTTAAAATTCGTCTTTATAAGAACAGAATTTTTGTATTTTTTATTTAAAAATCATGCTTATTCTGTTTATTCTGTCAAAATCTGTTGACCCTGTCAAAAAACGAAAACCGAATTTTCAAGTGCAGTGAATATCATTTCGATTATTCTGGAAGCGGTTTACCTTTAGTTTCCGGCAAGAACCAGATGACAATAATTCCCAGAATGAAAACAGAACACATGGTTACGCCGGCATAACGGAATGGTAAGGTCGAATCTTCTGGAGTTGCGAAACCGGCAAACAAAGCAGTTAAACCGCCTAACGCCAACGGACCACAAGCAGCAATATAACGCCCAACATTGTAACAAAATGAAACACCTGTACTGCGTAACCGTGTCGGAAATAGTTCCGGAAAATAAATAGTGTAACCGCCAAACATTGACATTAAAAAGAATCCCATCGGCGGAACTAACAATAATTGAGTTAACGGCGAATTCATGAACAAAAATGTCGCCGAAGTAAATAAAATACAACCGATCATGAAAATTGTAAAAGTCATTCGTCGCCCCCAATATACCGCACCAAGAGTAAATCCATACATCCCTACCATCGCTCCCACATTGTAAATAAGAAGGTTTCGGGCTGCCCAACGATCAGCAACCGTTTTAGTAGATGCTTTAGTTACAGTATTTATTTCGGATTGAATTTCCGGTGTAATAGGAGTATTTTCTTTGATGTTGTGTTTATTGAGAACAGATTGACGGGCTTGTTGGTATTCTACTGATTGTGAAGCAACATTTTCTACGACTTTGCGTGAAAGTTCCAAACTGAACAAACCAATACCCCATGCCCCAATAACACCGGTTGCAGCAAGAATCATACCAAGTATAACATGTTTTCTTAGAGTTGGGTCGGTAAACAGTTCTCTGACGGAGCCGACATTTTTTCGTCCGTGTTCAACTGATTTTTTCCATGACTCCGGTTCGTGTAAATATCGAACAATAAAATAAGCGAGAATAGCCGGTATTGAACCAAACAAGAAAATACAACGCCAACCACTCATCGGCAACAAATGCATTGCTGCCATTTCCGTGAAGAACATCGCAGCCAATGCTGCTACAATATTACCGACGGCGGAAAGAACCTGCATAATACCAAGAACATAAGGACGTGCTTTTGAGGGCATTGATTCGGCGAGAAGAGACGCTCCCACCGCAAATTGACCGCCAATTCCAATTCCCGCCAAAAAACGAATCAACATAAAATCCCAAACAGTTACAGAAAATGCACTTAAACCGGTTAAAAGACTGTAAATCAGAATTGTGTACACCATTGTTTTGGCTCTTCCGAATTTATCTCCGATAATTCCGAAAATGATTCCGCCGGTAGCCCAACCGATCATCATTATGGAAGTTGCCAATGTTGCGTATTGAATGGCACGATCAGAAGCACTGTCAAGCGACATCAATTCACCAAGTGCAGACGCACGAACATACGTAAAAAGATGTTGATCCAAACAATCAAACGCCCAACCAAGTGAACAGATCACAAAAACAATCCAATGGTAAGTGTTCATTTCACGATACCAAGGAACCGATAAATTGTCATGAGTTGTTGAAACAGACATTGTAGTGGTTGTTAAAAAGTTGAAAAATAAAGTGAAAAACGAAATATTACAAAAATAAGTATAACCAAAATAGAAAGAAAATCAACTGAAATATTGTTTTTTCTATTTTTTGTTCAGGTGATACGTTTTTCCGCTTTCTAATTCTGTTTCGTTATTGAACGGTTTCAATCCGTCATCTGTTTGAATTTCAAGTGCGGCGTGTTGCCAGTCCGGTAAATTCAAATGAAAATGGTGTTTTCGGTTTTCTAATTGTGTTAAGGGTTTTTCGGGAGTTCCGCGTAGAGTGTCAAATTGTAATCGCCTAACATCAGGATTCAACCGAATTTCTGCGGTGTTTCCCTGAATTTGTACATCAACAATTCCCGTTCCATTGTAATCAAAATACGGCGTGGAACCAACAGCAATAATTCGTTCCGGCATAGATGGTAATTGTAACGGTTTCCAGCCGGTTGCTCTTGCCTGCATGAAAAGATGTTCCTTACAAAGCAGTGCCGCATTTTTTGAATAACTCACTGCTGTCGGCGGAAAAATCCATTCATCGGGATTCGCCGGTTGTAACTGCGTTCCGCGCGGAAGTGTACGAAAAGTTTCTCCGGCAATCAGAAAACTAACAAAACGTTCAGGAGTATGAATTGCGTTCAAATAATGAGTTGACCAAGCCTGATTGTGTGCTGCATTGAACCGGCTATCGTATTGAAACTGACACGCAACCTGAATGCCGGTGTTACGAAAATATCGGGCTAACGCCGGATAAAGATCAATTTGCCGGAGTGTATCGCTGGCGTCAAATTCGTACACAAGCCGCGCTTTGTCGGTAAGTAGAGCAGACCAACCGGAATCCGATGTTTGGGGAAGTAATGTATAGGCATCTGCCTGTGGTTTTTGTTGCAAACCGCCAGGGTAACGACTCATCGTTATCATTTCGCAAGGGCTGTCCGCAATCGCCTGATAACTTACTTCATGAGATCGCCAAGCAGAATAAGCAACCGGTTGCTTGCCGCCGGTTTCACGAATCGTTTGATACATCGTTTCAATATATCGCCGGATTTGTGTGTATTGGTAAAAATTCCATGTTTCCGTTGATTCCCATTCCTGTGACGGTAATGTCTTGTTCCATTCTTCACGAATTATTTTTCGATAAAAAACATTCGGGTCGGCATCGGTATTTTCATCTTCTTTTTTTGCAAGCCAAACTCGACCATGCATACGGTTTTTCAGATCAGTTAATTCACCAAGAGTCCAGTAAAGCGGTTCGTTGATGATTTCAAATAAACACAAACATGGTTCGTCAACAAGCCGATGTTTTGTGTACGGATTTTCATGTTCAAGAAATTGTTTCAAATAATTTTTTTGAAATGTCCACGCTTTCGGACTGTAAACCATTGCCTGAATTGGTGTTTGTTGTGAAAAGCAGCCGGAAACCGGATCCAATGAACCCCACCAAGCAATCGGTGTCAACCAAAGATAAATTCCTCGTTCATTACATTCCGAAACAAGATAATCAAGCATGTCAAGATGTTCGTTACGAATAACATTTCCTTCGGCATCACTGATTTCCGTATCGAAAACATGGATTCGTATAACATTGATACGGTTCGGACTTTCCGGATTTTTATCGCGTGTAAGATCGTCAAGATCGGCATCAATTGCTGTTTTGATATCGAGTTTTTGTTCTTTAAAGAATTTAAAATCATGAATACTTTGCGGATAATAATTAACACCCCAAAGTACAACTTCACCGCCATCAGTGTATTCTAAAACTCCGTTTCGAACCAACATTGGGCGAAGCGGTTGCGGTTTACCGAATGGACGTGCCGGTTGCCGGTCGGTTTCTTTTTGAATCTCTGATTTTGGAAACAATTTTACATTTTTGAATGAATTTTTTGAACCAAACCAAATTAAATCAGATTGAATTCCGCCGCCGTCATTGGTATTTTCTGCTGCAATTACAATTTCATTGATTTCACCAAAATGGATTTGTTCTTTCGGAACCGGATATTCTCGTAATAAATTCCAACCGTTTGTCCGGCCAATTTCTTTGCCGTTAAAAAATGAAATATCGTTATCATCAATTGCGGCAATAGTTAGAAACAACGGTTCCGATTCCCATGATTTCGGTACGAAAACTCCTGTTCGGAGCCAGGTAACACCAAGTTGTGTCCACATGTACGGTAATGTTGTTTGTTGCCATGCGGTATTGTTTTTATCGGGAATCGGATTGAGTTTGGTAAGTTTTGAATCATTTCCATCATAGATTGTTTTCCAGGGCTGCATTGCCAGATCAATTCCGGAAACCAATTCGGCGGAAATTTTCACCGCTTCGTTATGGTTCGACAAAGCAACATCGATCTTCGCCGTAGTGTTTATGCCTGACGAATTTGAAATCGTTACACAAAACAATGTAAAATGATTTGGTGAAAGATCGGCTTGTTTGGGTTGAATGGAAACAACTTTCAAAGGTTCTGAAACTCGAATGATTGGCGAAACGGCTTGTGATTCTTTCTCCAGACGAACCATAATAAGAACTTGCCATTTTTGTACATTTTCTGTCGGATCAGAAATCAAACGGGAAGAAACACGAATTTCTTCTTGTGCTGTTGTAATTGATGCAAAGAACGAAATAATCAGAATACAAAAAACGAAGGAAATAATTCGTATCATTGTTTAAACCTGTACTTTTCAAAAAAACTTTGAGTTTTAAGATTGACCGGTATTTATGTACAATATGGTTTATTGTTTTAACCTTTTCAATAAACTTTTTTTCACAAAGAAACCGATCTAGGAGAAAGGATTATCACATAGACAAGTATAATGTAGTGTTCAGATTTAATCAATACACAACTAATATTGTAATATGTTTGTCGAAAAGTTGTGCCGATTATTTTATATCATTTTTGTTTGGGATATTGTTTGCGTGTCAACTTCGCCGAACAGTTACTGTTTGGATTCGATTTTCGGGATTTGCCGCCTAGTTCCGTAACTTTTTTAGTTGGTGTAATTTTTGGTACGGTTTTAAGTTTCTTTGGTCAATTGATGTGTTAAAAAAAGTTCTCGACATGTTTTTTTAAGGATTAGTTTGAATTTTCTGCATTTTGTTAATCCGAATGAGCGGTTAGTTCTTTTTTATAGGCGAAACCGTAAGCCATCGCAACAAAAATTCCGCCGCCGATAATATTGCCGAGTGAAACCGGTAACAGGTTGGCGAAAAAAAACTGAGTCCATGTGAGAGAATCCAGCAGTTCGGAACTCACTGTAACGGCATTCAACCAATCAGGATTGGACTTCGCAAGCAGTCCGGCAGAAATGTAATACATGTTCGCAACCGAATGTTCAAATCCTGACGTAATAAATAACCAAATCGGAAAAAAAATTGCAAAAATTTTACCAATAGCGTTTTCGGCACCGGTTGCCATCCAAACCGCAAGACATACCAACCAGTTACAAAGAATCCCAAGCGAAAACGCTTCAATAAATGTAAGATGACACTTTGTCGCTGCAATTTTAATTGTTATTCCGCCAAGTAAATTGTTTCCGCTGTTCAATTGACCGGAATAGACAATGAGAACTGCAATAAACAACGAACCAATAAAATTACCAAAATAAACAATCACCCAATTTCGAATCAATGCGGTGAGTTTAATTTTTCCGGCGGTGAGCGGCAACAACATCATCGTATTGCCGGTAAAAAGTTCACCGCCCGCAAGAACAACAAGCATCAATCCGCCGGGAAAAATAGCACCCGCAAGACATTTACCAAGTCCAAAGGTTGACGGATGAGCAAGCAAATTAAACGCCGCCATATTGGAACCTTCCGAAGCAAACGCAATATAAACTCCCGCTAAAATACCAAGAATAAAAAGTGAACCCAATGATTTTAAACTCTTGGCAACACCAGAATCCAATGTTTTTTGTAATATTTCCTGCGGCGACAGCATATCTAATAAAATGTTCTCAGTTTCCGATTGATCAAAAACACAATAATTGCTGTGAAATTATCCGTGAATAACTGCAAAATTCAATACCTTGTTTACAAATAGAAATCAATAGACCTTTCGCCAAAACACCGAAACTCACTCCTTTCGGAGTAAAGAAGACAAATGAAAAGGCGACTAAATAGTTACCAATATCATCGAAAAATAGAACGTAATTATTTCGTAATCTATCAGTGGAATTACTTTTGAATTTGTTTACAGTTGGAAATTACAAGGTAGGCGACCTTTCGCCAAAACGTTTTAAACAATACGGCATTTTGAGTTAGATTCTCAGGAATCCGAGTTAGATTCTCGGGAATCTGAGTTAGATTCCCAGGAATCCGAGTCAGATTCCCAGGAATCTGAGTCAGATTCCCAGGAATCTGAGTTAGATTCCCAGGAATCTGAGTTAGATTCCCAGGAATCTGAGTTAG
>JAITBS010000180.1 GCA_031283515.1 Planctomycetaceae bacterium | reverse complement strand
TGTATTCTGGTACATAATGCGATAGGTTATCGTGCCGTAAGTGATGCAGAGTTGGAAGATATTGTTAAAACAGGTATGTTTCGGCAAGGTGATCCATATACCACTTATACAGGGAAATGGTTTACAACAACTCAGGAGGGAGCAGAATCTTTTAAGGGTAAAATGAAAAATTGGAATAATCCTCCTACACAAATTATCAAAGCCAATATTCCCGATGATGCGATAGAAAGATTTTCAAAAAAACATGACGGAATTAGTGATTCCTTTTACGTTGCACCTGAAAATCTTAAGTTGATTCGGTTAATAGTAGAATAAAAAAATGATCCGAAAATCTATTAAGGTCAAAATTAATTGGTTACGCCCAGATGAAGATGGTAGAAATCCTCTTATTGGTTGCTACCATTATCGTCCAACTATTATATTTATGGATTCAAAAAATGAAAGACATTGGTCATTTTTTCTGGATTTTTATTCTTTACCTGAGTACGACCAACCTACTGTTGCAGAAGGAGCCTTTTTAGCTGATTTTTCGACTAATGAACCTTGGGGAAAAATGACAAAAGGAACTATTTTTTATGTAATGGAAGGGACTCAAAAAATAGGGATTGGGACTGTTTTAGAAGAATCACGAGATATAGATACCAGTAATTTACCTTCTTCTATTTATCCATACGAAACTTCCATTAGTGCTGCGTGCGCTTATCCAGGAACTTTGAAATAGCTGCCCTTGTCCAATAAATTTGAAATGGCTTAAAATTATCAATACAACAAATGAATTTGAGATGAATTTTAGAAAATGTCACTAGAAATGAAGTTAATTATCGTTTCTATAATATCCAAAAAGTGAAACAACCGACAGTCATCCGTTTTGGGTTGTAACGGATAATCCTGATTTAAGCCGTGTTGCGAAAGAAATTGTTTCAGAAGACGGAACGATTTTGTATCACGAAAATCTTGGTGTTACAGAATATGGTTACTGGGTCGAGGCAAAAGACTTAAAAGTTGGTGATGTATTTCTCGGAGCCAACGGGGAACTCTCTTTGGAGGCATTGGTAAACAAATTGACGAATATTCCACTGATAGATTACCTTTTTCCATAATATTTCAGGAGTGAAATAGATACAAAACATTGCTCTTATATTGAAAAGCTATTATAATAACCAACCTATTGTTTTTGTGATTTATTTTGGTTTTATTGATGCTATTATTCCATGACGTTGATTTTTCCACTTATGAGCCGAATACAACTGTTGATATTAACACTTTTCGGAATTTGTTTTTTGGCGGTGAGTGTTGCGGCTCAAAGTCCGGCGGTTCGGGAAGTTACGGCAGATTCCATCAAAATCAGTCCGCCGCCTATCGAACAAGCTCCACTCGACGCAGTCGTTATCTTCAACTCCGAAGGAAAACGTTTACTATATCTCCCCAAAGGTTGGCCTCTAGAAGACCTAGATGATTTCTGGAATTTTCTCTTGCGGGATAGAAAAAATCCGTTACCACCCTTCGGTTTGCAAGAAATTAACGTTGTTGGAAAAGTTGTTGAACGCCATGTCGAAACCGAAATCCGAATCGTTTTGACCACATTCAATAATCGTCCGCTGCTTGTTCCCATCGGAATGAAAGAAGGTATTTTACCCGCAGACGGAAAATCAAAACCAATTTTCCGTGGACCAGGTACTTTTGACTTGACCGTTGATCCCCAATCCGGTCAATATCTTGTACTAATTCGCCCACAACTCCCCGAATCCGTCAATAACCAACCGGAAAACTTTGTAACAACTTCTCCAATAAAATTAGCAGTAGAACCGGAAATATCGGTTCCATTGCCGGAAAAGTTACCGGAAAAGTTGCCGGAAAACCTGCCGGAAAACTTGAAGAACAGTACAAATGATAACAAAAATACAAAAGAAGAAAAAACTTCTTTAGAACAACATTACGAACTGATTTTGCCTCTTTGGTTTCCTCTAACACACATCGGTAACGAAGAAAATCGGCTTACAGTTTCATTTCCGCAAGCGGTTAGTTCTCAATTTGTGTTGTTGGTTCCTGAGCAAGAGATTGCCGCAACCGTTTCGCAAGGCGCATTGCTCAACTCTTTCGATGTACCGGATCAACCGGTAACTCAATTCAAAATACTTGGTCTCAGTCAGGATTTTGAACTCTCTTGGCGCAAGAAAAAAACAGAACCACTCGATGATCGTCCGGTTTTTTATGTGGAAGACGCTTTGATTAAAGTACAATTAGAAGAGAAATCAAATATTTACGATGTTATTCTTCCCGTACACAGTCCTCCAACTTCGGTTTTTGACCGATTGCGAATCCGGTTGCCGGCAGGAACAATTCTGGATCGGGAAACAACAGAAAAATATGCTGCCGGCGGTTATTCGTTCGACTGGGTTAAAAAAGAAAAAGAAGAACCGGCGTCTTCTCCAATTCTGGAAATCCGGCTTCCGCGAAAAACATCCGGTTCCGTCAACATCCGTCTCAAAGCAATTCAACAACTCAATACAGAAAAACAAGATATTTGGCGAGATTTTGGCGGTTTTGAAGTCATTGGAGCAGAACGGCAATTTGGTTATCTTACAGCGGCAGTTCCTACCAATATGCGCTCGAACTGGAAACCGATTCGCGGTATTCGGCAAACAGAAATTTCAGATTCTGCGGCATACGGAGAAGTTGATGCTCGGTTTGAATTTTTTTCGCAACCCTTTTTGTTGCAAGGCCGCATTGTTTCCCCGCAACCTCGAACCAATGTAAAACCGGAATACCAAATCGGAATCAATAAAGGTTCACTTTTGTTGACAGCACGATTGGCGTATGAGGTGCTTGGTTCCAAGACAGAGAGTCTTTCGATTCGTTTACCCGGTTGGAAATGGAACGGCGAAATCAAACCTTCCAATATTATTGATACTGTCGGAGTCGAACAAGACGAAAACGGGCTTCTGACAATTCCTTTTCGAACACCGACAGATGGTTCCTTTGAAATCGAATTCAAAGCCTATCGTTCTCTTTCTACGGAGGAAGGCGAAGAAAAACAACGATTGGTTGTTCCTTTACCGCAACCTTTGGTAACATGGAGTGAGCCTGCTCCGGTGGTGATTGTTCCGGCGGACAATGTTGAAGTGGTTCCGATTGACGAAGATACGGATTCCGGTCTGACAACCGCGCCGCCGGAACCGGAATCAAACGGTGTTGAACCAAGACGAACTCTCGGATTGACTCGCCGCAGCCGGCGTTCGCAAACGATACGAATCGAAATTCCAGAACGTCAACAGGAACCGTTGTTTTATCGTACGGAACCGGTGGACGCTGTTTTTGTTGCCGATATTCGTTATCACCGCCAAAAAATCAGAACAACAATGCGTACCGATATTCGGTTGCGTGATTTGAATGATCAGGTGGATCAGATAATTTCATACGATGTTTCGTATGTTCCGGTTGAAAAGTTGTACTTTCTCATTCCTAAGTCGTTGGAAGAAAACGGTCCTTTACAAGTAAAAATCGGAAACCGTCCGCTGGAATTACGCGATGTAACATTAACCGGTACAGAAAACAATATGGAAAATTGGAGTCGAAAATTGGTAATGCTTCCCGAATCGTTGTTCAAATTTCAATTAGTGTTTCGGTATTCGATTCCGCCGATTCCTATTGAATATGATATGACAACGCCGTTTTCGTTATCCTTTATTCGTCCGGCAGAAACATCGGTTTCCGATCACCGTGTCAATCTGATTGTTCCGCCGGGTTATTTGATAGAACTTCATGACGACGTGAACCGCCTTTGGAACATGGCAACACCGGATTTATCAACACTCGGAACAAGTTTCCAATCATCGCAAACACCGGATAAAATTTCGTTCCTTATTTCGTTGTCCAATCATGCAGCCTTAGGAACAACGATTATAGAACGTGCATGGCTGCAAACATGGTTAACCGGTTCACTGCGGCAAGATCGCGGAATTTATCTTATTACCAGCGACCGCGAATCTGTAACAATCAATCTTCCTTTGGCAGCCGGTAAGGGTAAAGTTTTTGTTTCGATTGATCGGACTCCGATTCTTGCGGAGGTTTTATCGAAGGGCGAGTTGACAATTCCGTTGACATTGGAACAACGTCAACGTTCTGTTTTAATTGAAATTGTTTATCGATTTCCATTTGAAGCGGTTCGTAATTTGGTTGAGCTGGAGTTACCTCATTTCAATTCGGAATCCCTTATCCGTTGCGAATATTGGCAGATAATTCTTCCGCAAGACCGGCATATTCTTGATATTCCTACTGGTTGGACGCCGGAATACCGTTGGGCGTGGAACAATTTGTTTTGGGGGCGAGTTCCTTCACTTCAGAAAAAAGATATTGGTTTACCGGATGATTCACCGGAAAATCCAGTGATTTCGACAAGATCGAATCAATATTTATTTAGTAGTCTTCATCCGGCTTCTGAAACATCACTTTATATTGTTGGGCGTTCACTGATTGTGTTGTTTTCGAGTGGTTTTTCGCTCCTGATTGGTTTAGCACTGATTTATTTTCCGCGAACCCGTTATGCCGGATCGCTTTTTGGACTGAGTGTTGCGTTATTGGCAATTCTTTTTTACCGACCGGCTCCAGTACTGTTGATGCTTCAGGCGTCCTCTTTTGGAGTTGTTCTGGCACTGGGTGCTGCTTATGTTTACCGGATAGTGTATCACGAAGAAAAATGGGTTGTTCCTGTTTCAAGAACATGGGACTCCACTCAAACTTCGGAAGTATATTCCGTAATCGTCGATGAAACAACCGAACCGGAAAAAAAAGAAGAGAAAAAAGAATCCTCCCAAACACAATCTTAATACCAATACACAATCTCTTAAAAAAACAATTTATGACAAGGTGAAGCTGTGTTTGAAAATGTTCCCTTGTACAACTTTTTTGTTTATGATAAAATCGCCGGCAGTTTGTATTTTCAACACAAAATAAATTCCGGCAATTATTTTTGTACGGAATCTAATAAACTTCCCAAAACGAAAAATCCGAATGATATTTCAATAGAATTTTTGTATCGATCTGTTTGTTCCGATTCACTATTGGAGGATTGTAAAATGATGAAAATTCGGCAGATTTTACGGACAATTATTTTCTTTACGGTTATTTTTTTAATTACAAAATTTCCTTCTTCGGCAGAAGATCATACTGATACGTTAATTCTTTCCGGTTTTGATAAAGGACCGACGGCATTGGAATTTGAATATTTTCCAAGCCGGTTACACACCTTTATTTGGCGTAATTGGTCAGTTGTTCCTGTTCAACGATTGTCGGAAGTTCTTGAAACTTCGATTGAAAATGTCAACCGAATTGCTGTAACAATTGGTTTGCCGCCGCAACAGAATATCCTGCCGATTTGGGAATCTTCACAAGGTTATATTACGGTGTTGCGTCGAAACCGGCATCTTTTGCCGTTTTCACAGATTCTTGTTCTCTTGAACCAAACACCGGAACAACTTGCCGAATCGCTTCAGGAAGATGATTTTTTGTTCATTAAACTTGGTTCGATCAAACCGCAATGCGAATCGCTCCGTTTTGCAGAACCAACTGCGGAACAAATAATCAGTATCAAATATTTTTTGGAACATTTTAAAAAATGAACCGCCGATTAACCGCCCAAAATAAAAACCGATTCAAAAAACCGATTCAAAAAACCGTAAACAAACCTTAATCAATAAATTTTCGTTTTTAGCAACAACAATTTAACATATTATCATAATTTCATGACATTTTCCGAATTACTAACTGAAACGATTTATCAAAAGAAAAATCCTGTGATGGTCGGACTTGATCCGCGTTTTGACTGGATTCCGCAAACGATTCGCCGAAATACTGATCCGAAAAATATTGAACAAGTTGCGGAGGTTTTTAGGGAATTTTGTTGTGAAGTCATTGATATTGTTGCGCCGTTGGTTCCGGTTATTAAAATTCAGGCGGCTTTTTTTGAGCAATACGGAGTTCCCGGAATGTCTGTTCTCCGCCGGCTTATCGATTATATTCGCAACAAAAAAAACTTGGTGATTGTATTTGACGGTAAACGAAACGATATTGGTTCAACGGCGGAGGCGTATGCTGCCGGTATTTTAGGAAAAGGTTCGGCATGGGAAGCCGATGCTCTCACTGTTTCTCCTTATCTTGGTGATGATTCGCTGGAACCGTTTGTCAAAACCGCTGTTGAACGGAACGCCGGAATTTTTGTTCTCGTTAAGACCTCGAACCGCGGCGGAGCAATGCTTCAAGACCTTACGGTTGACGGTAAAACAATTTATCGGCGTGTTGCGGAATATGTTCAACAATTATCGTTATCGACTTGCTCCGAATCAAAACGTTACGGCAATATCGGAGCGGTTGTCGGTGCAACATGGTCGGCACAACTTGCGGAATTACGCGGCGTGATGCCCAACACTTGGTTTCTTGTTCCCGGATTTGGATCGCAAGGCGGTTCTGCGAAAGATGTTGCGGCGGCGTTTGATGAGAATGGGTTGGGCGCAGTGATCAATAATTCACGCGGTCTGATTTTTGCGTACCGCCGTGAACCGTTTCAAACAACATTCGGCGAAACAAAATGGCAACAAGCAGTCGAAACGGCAACAATTCAAATGATCGAACAATTACGTGCAGAAACTCCGGCAGGAAAACTTAAATAACTGTCTATTTCTTAATTGCTTCGAAATACTTAGTTCAAGCAGTCCGCAGATGACGCAGATTCTTTTAAAAAGTTTATTGAAAGAATCACACCTTTAACCTGTTCTCTTTTCGTATCGTTTTTTTTATTCGGGTTCTGTTTCTTCTGTTTCCGGTTCGATGGCGAACCAACGAACCAAACGGCATGTCATCGGTTGTTGTTCTTCGGGCAGGTTTTGGCGAACCGTTACCGCCAACTCGACAAGACCATAATCATCAAGACTGGTTACTTCCAATGTGTAATGCCAAAGTATTTCACTAAGAGAACCTTCGGCAACCGCATTAGTATCAGAAATGGTATCGTTCACATTGGCAGAGTTGGTAATTGGAACGTCAAAGGCAGATTCCATCTCAATAATTCCAATACGGACTTTCGCCAAAATACTTTCCGCTAATAATTCCGCCTGAGTCATATCCCGTGCAGTTTTGGCGTTCCGAAAAGAATTTCGAGAAAACTCCCCCAACACAGCAATTGCCCCGCCAAGAATGAGGATCGCTAATAAAACTTCCAAAATTGTAGTTCCGTACCGAGTCAAAAGATAAAACTCCCCCAAATTTAAATCCAAAAATAAATACTTTACTAATAAACCAAAATTTAGATTTATTACTAAAAATTGTAATATATTCAGTGGAATTATTATTTGGGGTTCTTCACCCTGAAGGGGTGGAATTTTCATAACCGTAGGTCAAGCGAAGCGCGACCTACGGTCAATACCTCACTTCAACCTCGCCTGAAAGGCGAAACTAAACAATTCAGATCGTACAACCAACGATGATTAAAATTCTGTCTTTCAGACAGAGGTTTGTTAGTTGTACGAGTCCGCAGGTCGATGACCTGCGGTTATGAAAATCGTACCTCTTCTGGGTAAAAATCGAAAAACAAAAATTCCACTGAAATATTACTAAAAATTTTAATTGATTATAAAAAGTCAATAATATTTTTACAAGAGATACACAACCGTAACTGTCTATTTTGATAATA
>JAITBS010000165.1 GCA_031283515.1 Planctomycetaceae bacterium | reverse complement strand
AAATAATAATTCCACTGATATATTACAAAATTTTGCTTTTTAGAAAACCGAATTTTAAAATGCAATAAGTTAAGTATCGTAATTCTATCCGGTTTATCTGTCGATTACATTGTAATTCCCTTGCGGTTGTGTACTTCTTACCCCATTACATTTTGTGAGTGAGAGATTTTTTGAAAAAAATATTTTGTCATTTTGTTGACAATTTTCATGAACCACTTTATACTTCTTAGGCTGTCGATTGAATTGGTTTATCCCATCCCTGTACCAAAAATGATCATTTCAGGTAATGAACGATAAACTCCAATAAACTCTCGTTAACCACAACCAAAGGGGGAAATTATAAACCCCACAAATTATCGTATCACTATATTGCCTAACGGCATTCAATCTTTTTAATGGAGAATCTACCATGAAACCCTTTATGATTTTGTTGGCAACCGCAATGACTTTACTGTTTGTTTTTTCAGCAACTGCTAAAGAACCAACCTTCAAAAAAATCGTTCTGTCTGAACAATTTTACGCAGAAGGTTCGCATTACGGCGACTTTAACAAGGATGGAAAACTTGATATTGTTGCCGGTCCTTATTGGTATGCCGGTCCGGATTTCACAAAAAAATATGAAATCTATCCGGTAGAAGCATTCAACCCAGAAGGTTATTCCGATAATTTTACTGTTTTCGGAGTTGATTTGAACGGTGATAGTTGGGATGATGTGTTCGTTTGTCCGCATCCCGGAAAACAAGGATATTGGTTCGAAAACCCACAAGGAAAAGAAGGACATTGGACAAAACACCTCGGCCCCGCAGAAATCGGGAATGAATCACAATCATGGGCAGAAATCATTAAAGGTGCCGGAAAAGGTCCCATCTATAATATGAACGGCTATCTCGGCTTCGCAACGTTCGAAATTAAAAACGCTCTACCCGATTGGACTTTTCATGTCGTTTCACCAGAAGATAAACGCTTCCAACGTTACACTCATGGTATCGGTTACGGCGATATCAACGCGGACGCTCGAACCGATCTCATCGAAAAAGAAGGTTGGTGGGAACAACCGGAAGATCCCAATAAAACACCATGGACCTTTCATCCCTTCAAATTCGCCGATGCCGGAGCTCATATTCTTGTCTATGATGTGAACGGCGACGGCTTAAACGATGTCGTAACAGCATGGCATTGTCATCTCTACGGATTGGTCTGGTACAAGCAAATTAAAGATGTTGACGGCAAAATCACTTGGGAACGATTCGAAATCCTTCCAATCGTACCGGATTTAAACTCCGACACATTGCGAATCACACAAATGCACGCATTCGATACCGCTGATTTTAACGGCGATGGACTTCTAGATTTCGTTACCGGAAAACGGTTCTGGGCACACGGTCCCAAAGGCGACAAAGAAGCAGATGCACCCGCAGTTCTCTATTGGTTCGAACTAAAACGCGATGGGAATGGCGGCGCAACATTCATCCCACACAAAATTGACGACAACAGCGGTGTCGGTACACAAGTTACCGCTAACGATCTCAATAACGATAAAATACCAGATATTATCGTTTCAAATAAAAAAGGAACCTTTGTGTTTCTCAGTGAATAGCGATGGCGATACAAAGAATTTATCGTTCGGATATGCTTGGTTGGTAATCGGAATCTCAACTCACGTGTTACCGTAACTGTCTATTTTTAGTCCGCAGATTACGCAGATGTTCGCAGATTTTGTAAATTTTTAGTCCGCAGATTACACAGATGTTCGCAGATTTTGTAAATTTTTAGTCCGCAGATTACGCAGATGTTCGCAAGTATTTAGAGATTATTTTTTTGAGAATTACGAAACAAACAAAAAGAGAACAGACCACAAACACGGAGATTCTATTCAATTTCAATAAACTTTTAAAAAAATCTGTGGACTATTTAAAAGAATCGGCGGATTATTTGAACGAAATATTTGAGTTGTTAGTTATAAATAGACAGTTACAAGTTGTCGTGTTTGAGCAAAAGAATTTGGGCTTATTTTTTATTCAGTTTCAATTCCGTTTACTATGAACGAAACCAGTATTATCCATCAAATTCTATTTGATTTACTGATTATCCTTTGTGCCGGATTTATTGCCGGAACAATTTGTCGGCGTTTACACCTGCCGATGGTTGTTGGTTATCTACTCATTGGGGCGTTGATTGGCAGCGGAATGCTGGGGCTTCTCACAACAAAATCCGTTAAAGTCAAAACGACAGAAACAGAACAAAAATCTCCAATTACCGAAGAACCTTCCGATTTTAGGCTTCAAAAAGACCCGCGATTGGAAGAAACAGAACAAGAATTGGAACACCTCACCAACGAAATTAAAGTGGACGAAGTAGAACATAAAGTTCTTGATCAATTCGCTCATCTGGGAGCCAATTTATTATTGTTTGCTATTGGTCTTCACTTTTCGCCATCGGAATTGGCAAAACTTTGGCGATTTTTTCTTATGGGTGGTTCTATCCAGATGTTCGGAGTGATTCTTCCTCTAACGTTATTTGTTCCACTTATTGGCGGTGATTGGAAAATAGGTCTTGTTCTTGGTTCTGCAGTTTCGCTCAGTTCAACAGTTCTTGTTTTCAAGTCGCTCGAAGACATGGGGCAAGTTGGTTCACTTCATGGCGTTCGTGCTGTTGCGATTTTGCTTTTTCAGGATGTTGCGGTCGTACCGCTTTTGGTTCTGGTCAGTCTTATGGCTGCTCTTGCTTCCGGCTCCACCGAAGGAGGCGGAACATTCTCCCAACTCGTTTTACTGGGATTTGATTCTGTCATTTTTGTTGCGTTTGTGGTGATTGTCCGATTGGTATTTTGTAAATACGGAGTTCCGTTTTTGCTCGGATTGCAAAGTGTTGAAATTATTGTTCTTTTTACAATGTTCCTTTTACTTGCCGTTTCCGGTGTGGCAATCAGTCTCCAATTACCGGGAACAATGGGAACATTGGCAGCAGGTGTTATTTTGAGTGAAACACGTCTGACGAATCAGATTACGGCGGTAACTGTCGCGATGCGTGAAACATTTTCCGCTATCTTTTTCGTTTCACTTGGTGCTTTGTTTGACCCATCGATTTTGTTTACAACTCCGCTCTTAACTCTTGGGGCGTTGTTTGGTTGTCTGGCGGTTAAGACGTTAGCGGCGGGAGTTGCTTTTCGTGTTTTGGGACTTCCGTGGGTTGCGGCTCTCGGAATGGGACTTGGTTTGTCGCAACTGGGCGAACTCTCATTCGTGTTGCTTTCTCAGGGAGTTGCGTCCGGGCTGTTTAATTACGAAACTTATCAACGGATTCTTTTTGTTGCGCTAACCTCCATCATCTTAACACCGGTATTCCTAAAAATCGCATTGCGCCTCACTCCGGAACATCATGCCGTTCACGGCGGAGAAGATGAACATAATGTGATTTTTCCCGAAGACGCATCGAAAAAAGCAATTGTTGTTGGGCTTGGTCCCATTGGCGGACGAATAGTTACATTTTTAGAAACAACCGGTTTTGAAGTTGGTTTAATTGATATGAATCCGGTTAATTTACATCCGTATGCTCAACACGGTTTTCGTACGATTTCCGGTAATGCTGCAGACGACCATGTTTTACGAATTGCCGATGTTCGGTCTGTTACGTTGGTGGCGATTGCGGTTCCTGACGATCTTTTTGCCGAAGAAATTGTTGAAGCGGTTCGCAAAATGAACGATCATTGTATTATTCTGGCTCGTTGCCGTTACACCGGCAACATTGCCAAACTAGAACAACTCGGTGCGAATCTGGTTCTTTGCGGCGAATCGGAACTCGCGATTGCCGCTGTTCGAACACTAAGAAAATTGTTGCGATAATTTAAGTTTCATTGATATTTTATTGAACAACAGTCCACTCCAATAAACGGAACTGGTAATCTATCAGTGGAATATTTTTGAATTTGTTTACAGTTGGAAATTACAAGGTAGGCAATTAACAGGTAGGCGACCGGTCGCAACGGTTGAGCCGGTTTTCCCATTTCCGTCCATAAACAGGGGCAAGTCGGCTATCGCCGTATTGTTTAAAATGTTTCGGCGAAACATTGCCTACCTTTTTCGCTTTTTCGGTGTTTCAAATAAAAATTCCACTGATATATTACCGGAACTGTTTATTGGGCAACATTCACGTAATACAAAACAATATTTTCCCTACACCCTGAAGGACAACATATTTAGTTATTCGGCAATCTTTTTCGGCAAAAGTTACTATCTCTTAATTGCCGTTTTTTTTATGTTATCAATATGGTTTAAATAAAATGCCGCATTAACAAAAATTCCACCGAATTGTTACAAAAAATGAATACAGATTCGTTTACATTTTTTAAGAGTCAGATTGGTATGACCGATCTGGAAACCCTGCAACTTGGGAGTCCGTACAACTTCGAAAAACAGGTAACGCTCGTAATGATTCGGGATGCACCATCGCCGGATTTGCGGGAAGAAGTTCTGCGTCCGTTTTACAACGCCATGTTACGGCGTTATCTGACGGAGACTCAGGGCGGAGCGTTTATTTTGTTCACGAGTTATCAATTATTAAAACGAACAGCAACCGATATGACATCATGGCTTGCTGAGCGTAGTTTCCCGTTGTTTATTCAAGGCGAAGGTCTATCACGAAGCGAAATGGTACGCCGATTCAAAGAAACTTCTGATTCCGTTTTGTTTGGTACGGACAGTTTTTGGCAAGGTGTTGACGTACCCGGTAATTCGTTACGCAATGTCATTATTACGAAATTGCCTTTCCTGGTTCCGTCGCAACCCGTCGTAGAAGCCAAAATCGAAGCAATTAAAGCACGAGGCGGTAATCCGTTTCAAGATTATCAACTTCCGGTTGCGATTCTCAAATTCAAGCAAGGGTTCGGACGCTTAATCCGAACTCGTACCGATTCGGGACTCGTTGTGGTACTCGATCCGCGTGTCCACTCAAAATCTTATGGACGTCAATTTATCGGCGCATTGCCGAAATGTAAAACTCGGTATGATAAAATAAATGATCCGACAATAAAAAAGGAACACCCCAATCAAAACTCTTCCGCTTGCAAAATAAATCTGTTTTAAGTATAATTTCGTAAATGTTTGTTTTGGGAAATGTTTTCAAATTATAAAAGTTTTGGTAATATATCAGTGGAATTTTTGTTTTGCGATTTTCACCCCGCAAGGGGTGTGATTTTCATAACCGCAGGTCATCGACCTGCGGATGGACATCATCAACATTTCTCTGTCTGAAAGACAGAATTTTAAAAATCGAATGTGTCATTCTGCTCGTTTAGTTTCGTCTTTCAGACGATGTTGAGGCGAAGTATTTACCGTAGGTCGCGCTTCGCTTGACCTACGGTTATGAAAATGCCACCCCTTCGGGGTGAAGAAGCAAAAATAATAATTCCACTGATAGATTTACGAATAAATATTAGAGATTACTATTTTATTATTTCGATGATTTTTTCTGCCATTCCGTTGATTATTGTTTTTTCCCTTTGTTATGCGGCAACACGGCATGAGGATATGCGGTTTATTTTATCACATGCCGTCCGATTTGGTGGTTGGTTGACGTTTTTTATGGTTTTAGTTGTTGTTATTATGGAATTACTTTATCGGTATATCCATTAAACGTTAATAAAAATAACATAAGGGAACTTCTAAAAGCCTAAATTTTGTAATATATCAATGGAATATTCGCCAATTTGTTTACCAATGGTCTCCAAAGGTAGCCAACGTTTCGCCGAAACGTTTTAAACAATAAACAATAAACAATAAACAATAAACAATAAACAATAAACAATACGGCGATAGCCGACTTGCCCCTGTTGACGGACGGAAATGAAAAACCAACTGAGTACAACACCATAACAAAGCCAACCGTTGCGACCGTGTAATTTCCAACTGTAAACAAATTCAAAAAAATTCCGCTGAAATATTAAAAATACTCTGCGAAAATCTGCGTCATCTGCGGACAATTTAAAAATACTCTGCGAATCTCTGCGACAATCTGCGGACAATTTAAAAATACTCTGCGAATCTCTGCGACAATCTGCGGACAATTACAAATACTCTGCGAATCTCTGCGACAATCTGCGGACAATTACAAATACTCTGCGAATCTCTCGTCATCTGCGGACAATTACAAATACGTGGAATTTTTTATAACACAAACCACACAAACCACACGAACCACACAAAATAACACGAAAAAAATCATAACAAAAAATTCGTATTTTTTGTGCTATTTTGAGTTTTTCGTGTTGTAAAATATAAAACTTCATAAATATTGACGACAAGAAATTTACACAACGTAATCCAATTGCGAAAACTTATTGGCACACAGTGTCAACCACTAATCAACCACTTGTTATT
>JAITBS010000148.1 GCA_031283515.1 Planctomycetaceae bacterium | reverse complement strand
TTAACAAAACAACCTCAGTAGCCCATGATTTTCTCTCCTATCAACCTCATTAAAAACGTAAACGAATAATGAGGTAATGAGGTTGGTTTTTGTAGGATTTATTGCTACTGAGGTTGTTTCGTAAGAAAAATTAGGTTGAAAATGAGGTTTGCGGAAACTGTTAAAACACGTTTTGGAAAATTCCACTGATATATTACCATTCATCATCATTCAGTGGAATTTTTTATAACACAAAATAACACAAACCACATAAAATAACACGAAAAGAGTCAAAACAAAAATTTCGTATTTTTCGTGCTATTTTGTGTGTTTCGCGTTGTAAAATATAAAACGTCATAAATATTACTACAAGAGGTATCGCCACTATTCACTTTTAACTATCCACTATTCACTTTCAACTATCAACTATTTAATCATGTTTCGTTTTTTTGTAATATTATTGTTTTTGGGTTTTTCGGTGTCCACTTTTGCAGTAGAAGAACCTCTTTTCGATCTTTTCAAACATATTGATCCACAAAAACCGGTTGAAGCAAATCGGTTACGGATTGAAGCACAAGCACGTTTAGATACGTTACAGCAATTTCCCAGTGAAACACTGGTTGCGTTTATTCTCGACGCCGAACAGAATCCAGAAGGACGTGTTCTCGCTTTGGAACTTCTGGAAGAATATGACCCCAAACAGGTTGCGCTGCTCGATAGGCAACTCATTGATGAACCAGTGGGCAGCCTTCGATATTACGCTGTTGCGCGAATCCTCAAAAAAGCAAATCTGTTACTGGAAAAGGAACAGTTCGAAGAAGCCGCAACAATTTATCATGCTCTCTTAACTCGTGCCGCAGCATTCGATCAAACGTCGGGAATTGTTCGCTCGCTTTTGAAAATCAATAACAAAAAACCACTTTCCGAATTTGGAATTGAATACGGCGGAGCCGAAAATGCCGGTTATCTTATTCATTGGGAAGTCTCGGAACCTTACGATAATCCCGACAACAAAGGACTCGATTCCGTTTATCCGCCCGAAAAAAACGATAAAGACTCCGATTCACTCACATGGAAACCAATGGAAACAGACAACATCGACGGAAAACTCAATCTGTTTCCGTTCACCAATAAAAAAACAAATATTAGTCTCTATGCCCGAACTATTTTGGAATCGCCTGTTGAACAAATTGTTTCAATTCGTTATTCAACACAAAAAACCGGTAAAATCTGGCTTAATGGTACGGAAATAGGTTGTTTTCCGCTTAACGATGACGGCGGTGATGTTCCTGATAAATATGTAATGGAGGCGAAACTTCGTGCCGGTCAAAACGTGCTCCTTGTTAAAAATACTCGTTACAGCGAAACTCCTCCTGTTGCCGTTACTCCCAGAACTACAACGCCCGAAACAACAACAACAGCAACTCCTATAACAACAACTCCCGTAACAACAACAGCCGGAACAACAGCACCGAGTTATACTCCGCGTCCGAATCCTTCCGGTGAGGCGTCGGCTGCCGCACCGAGTGGAAATTCATCTCCGCAACGGAATCAATCTGGCGGTTATGGCGGCGGCATGGCAATGACGGGCGGTATGGGCGGTTGGGTTTTTCAAGTACGTGTTTGCAACAGTAACGGTATTCCTTTTAGTGTTACTGAAAATACTGACCGTCATAAAAAACTCCCGCCGTTTCCTGATTCCGTGTTTGTTGTTTCCGATACGGAATATAATAAACAAAATTCCGAAACAAACAAAACAAAAGATTTTAATACAAAATTATCGGAGGAAAAATCGTTAGAAAAAAATTTACCGGAAGAAAAATTATCCGGTACAAAATTGTTTGGTGCGGAATCTTCGGCAATTCCATTCATGCAATTTCGCGGAACGGCATGTAATCCTGTACTCAAAACAATTTCTTGCAGCGAAAAAATATTTGAAAAAGAACCCGTTTGGAAAACATCCATTTCGGGTGAAGGAGTTTCAAGTCCGATTATTGTAAAAGACCGAATTATTGTTACTTCGGCAGACGGAGCCGGCGAAAGCAGGTTGCACACAACAGCGTATGATTTGGGAACTGGTCAGAAAATTTGGCGGAGAACTTTGAAAGCAACCGGTTCACTTCTTTGTTATCGTCCTTTCAGCAGTGTTGCGGCAAATACTCCGGCATCGGATGGAAAACATATTGTTGCGTTTTTTTCCAGTAACGATCTCGCTTGTTTCTCGCTCGACGGACAATTACTTTGGTATCGACCATTGGGAATTGAAAATCCCAATGTTATTGTTTCGGTTGGTATGGCGTCGTCGCCGCTGATTGTTGATGAAACACTAATTGTTCAATGTCAGTCCAACGCGGAATCGTTTGCGGAAGCGATGGATATTTCAACAGGTCAAACGATTTGGAAAATTGAACGTCCTCAAGGTCAGGGTTGGTCGTCGCCTACCATACTGCCGCAAAAAGACGGTTCCAAGTTGATTGTTTTTGTTGATCGCACCGGCTGCTTCGTTCATTCTTTGGCAACAGGTGAACAATTAACCGCTTACGAAGGAAAATGTATGTTGACTTCATCACCGGTTTGTGTGGACGGAACCGTTTACTTTTCCTTCGGCGGGACAACTGCTTTACGTTACAACGCCTCAGAGAAAACACAAGAAATTCTTTGGACGGAACCAAAATTAAGTGTTGGCAGTCCTAGTCCTTTGATTGACGGAGATCGGTTATATGTTATCAAATCGCCGGGAGTATTGATCTGTGCCAACCGGACATCCGGTGAAATTTTCTGGCAAAACCGATTATCCGGTTCATTTTACGCAACACCAATTATTATCGGGAACCATCTAATTGCCGCCAGTCAACAAGGGATTTTGTACCATATTCTCCTCAACAACGAAAAAGGGGAAACTCTTGAAAATATTGAATTGGGTGAAGACATATTAAGTACGCCGGCAGTGACGGACAATTCCATTTTAATTCGTTCCAAAAATTCACTTTACCGGTTCCGTCTGTTATAATATTAGCAAATAATCGTTGTAATATATTTTATGTATAACTCTTGTAGTAATATTTATGATGTTTTATTTTTTGCAACACGAAACACACAAAATAGCACGAAAAAGACGAAATTTTTGTTTTGACTCTTTTCGTGTTATTTCGTGATTTTTCGTGTGGTTCGTGTTTAAAAAATTCCACTGAATGATTATGAAAATAATTGTTATAAATACACACTGTATATTTATAAAAACAAAACAATGAATAACGAACAAAAATATTTGGTATTTATTAAGAGTGCATTTTCGTCTGAAATGAAAAAGGTTGATTATGACAAGGTAACCAACCAACACCATCCGATGACATTACGGGAATATATTGATCGTAGTTTTAAGCATTTATTACGGGTTATGCCGGAGATGTTTATTCCGGTCAAAGTGTCGGATTTTATCAAAGATTATTCACTGGGACCGAAAGAATCGGTGTACATTAATCGTCTCGGTTGGAATTATTCGAAGGCTGCTGCCCTTATTGCCGAACGAGGAAGTATTTTATTGTACACTTGTAATCTTTCCCATTCGTGGCGTTTTGTTGCCTTAGATGATTACGCTCATGATGATGAGATTGCTTTTCGTGTATTACGCGAAATAGAAGACGGTCTTGGATTGGAAACTGTTCTTGTCGAATACAAACCGTAGTCTATCCAAATAGAAAAACCCTTTAATATTCAACAAAAATTACTATACTTGTAGGAGAACTTAATATGTTCAAAAATCGTTCATTCCTTAAAAAGATTACAGAAATCATTT
>JAITBS010000120.1 GCA_031283515.1 Planctomycetaceae bacterium | reverse complement strand
CTCACCAAATAACACATAGAAAATAGTAATAAATATGAATTTACACGGAATTATTCCGCCACTGTTGACCCCACTCCTTGATTGGCGAACACTTGATGTTCGCGGGTTGGAAAATCTTGTTGAACGTCATCTTTCAGGCGGAGTTCACGGCTTGTTTTTGCTCGGAACCTGCGGAGAAGGTCCAAGTTTGGATAGAACTTTACGACGTGAAGTAATTGATCGCGTTACCAACCTGGCAATAAAACATATTCCTATTTTAGTATCTATTACCGATACTTCATTGAAAGAGTCGTTAATATTAGCAGATTATGCCGCAGAACACGGTTGTTCGGCGGTGGTGTTGTCTGCTCCTTATTATCATCCCATCACGCAAAACGATTTGAAAAAATATCTCCTTCACCTCGCTAACTCCCTCACTCTTCCCGCTTTTCTGTACAATATACCAAGCCACACCAGAATCCGTTTCGAAACGGAAACTCTCAAAGAAGTATTTGAACATCCCAAATTTATCGGATTAAAAGACAGCAGCGGAGACCTCAATTATTTTACAAATGTTTTAGAATGTTCCAAAAAACGGTCGGATTTGCGATTTCTGGTTGGTCCCGAACATTTATTGATTGCCTCAATGAAATTAGGCGGACACGGCGGAATTTGCGGCGGAGCCAATTTGTTACCAAAACTTTTTGTGCAAATTTACAACACTGTTTTGAACAACGACCAGAAACAAACTGAAATATTGGAACAACGTCTTGAAGCACTTGCAACATTGTACTCTCTTTTTCCAGAAGGCTCATTTCTTACGAATATGAAATGTGCTTTGTCTGTACTGGGGATTTGCAATGGCGAACTTGCCGAACCGTTACAGTCGTTGTCAACTGATCGGATTCCCGAAATCCGAAAACTGTTGGAACAATTACATATTGACGCCGCCACATTGGAATAATCCGAATATTGCAATAATTCATAATTGATACAATAAGTAGTTGATAGTGGATAGTTGATAGTGGATAGTGTCGCAAGCGGATTACAACCAAAACGGCAATAATTCCGCTTGAGAACACTATTCACTATTCACTCATAACTATTAACTAACTCTTCACTCTCCACTCTTCACTTTCAAAAAAAGTATCACTCAAATTTTCCTCTTGACAGCGATTTCGAAAATCGTTATGATTCGGCAACGTAAGGAAAAATCGCGGCAGTTGGAGTTCGCGATGGGTTAAAATAGTTCAATAATTCATACGTAGGAAAGGATTCTTCACATGAATTTTAATTTTTTTGAATGGGTTCGTGAAGGTGTAAAACGTTCAGTTCTTCTTGGTGTTTCTGATGCAGTCAGCACAATGGGAATGCCCCACGAAGAAGAATCGTCAAAAGATAAAATCTTGAGCTTTCTCCAAGATAGTTCGCCAACAACCCCGATACAACAACGCCGTATTTCCAGCGGCTCCCCAACCGCTGCCAGTCAACGGAAACTCGGACGCTCCATCAGTGATATTCATGCAGCGAAGGACGCAACCTGATGATTGTCACCATTGACGGACCCGCCGGAGCAGGAAAAAGTACCGTTGCACGGCTTTTAGCCCAAACACTTTCAGAACAATCCGGAAAAACTTTTGAATATCTCGACACCGGCTCCATGTATCGGGCAGTTGCCTTACTTGGTTTACGTCGGCATGTCGATTGGAATATCGCCAGTCAACTCAAAATCCTAGCAGAAAACGCCTCCATCACCGTAAATAATGGAAAAACATTGCTCAATAGTGAAGATGTTACGGAATTAGTTCGTTCACCGGATGTTACCGAAAAAACACGTTTCGCAGCAGATAATCCGGCAATCCGTTTGATAATGGTTGACTTACAACGTTCTATTGCCCAACAATTACTTCAGTGCGGCAAAGGACTCGTTACGGAAGGACGCGATCAGGGAACAGCAGTTTTCCCCGATGCTCCCATTAAATTTTTCCTGACCGCAACACCGGAAGAACGAGCAAAACGACGTTACAAAGAATTACAACAAAGCGGAAAACAAGGAAATCTCAACGAAATTCTCCTCCGTATCACCGAACGTGACCTCCGAGATACTTCGCGAACCGTCGGTCCCCTGCGCGAACCCAATAACGCCCTACGAATCGTCTCCAATAACATGACCATTGAAAATGTCGTCCACCAAATGTTGAACGAATGTAAAGAAATTTTGAATAAGTTATGCTCCACACTCGAAAATAATCCACCGCCATAAAACGAATAATATGAAATAAAAAATCAATTTTTATCAATTTTTTCCGAATTTTTATCATTTTTATACGTTTGTTTTCCGGCAAAATAAAAAATATGCTATACTCTATTACATTTATTCCATTATACTTATAATGTTTGAAAATTTGGTTTTGGTTTTTTGATAAGATAAACAGATTTTGACGGGATAAATAGAATTGACGGGATTTTAAATAAAAACACAAAAATCCTGCTCTTATAAAACCGAATTTTAAAGTGCTTTTAAAGTGCAATGAATATAAAACTAGGGAATTGTTACCGACTTCTTATAACAAAACGAAATAAAAACAAAATGAAAAAACTGCTCCTATTAACCATTTTTTTCGTTTTACCGACGATTTTTCCGCTTTATGTTTCGTTTACTGCGGCAAAAGAAACGCCTTTGCTTTCCCAACAATCGCTTGAACCTTACGGTTTAAACCGTACTTGGTTCAATCAAATAGGGATCAATTCCACTCGGAACAAAATTTTATACGCTATTGTCGAAGGCGGAACAATGTTTGTAATTTCCGATGACGCCAAACTTCATGTGATTGACGCCGAAACCGGTAAATCACTTTGGTTGCGGACCTTAGGCAACCGCGAAATGATTTTTCAGGAACCCGCCGTGAATAGCCGAATGGTTGCGGTTGTCAACGGTTTGGAACTCTTTGTTTTTGACCGGCGAAACGGAAAACTACTCTTGCAAACATCCTTACCCGGTGCTTCTTCCACTGCACCGGAAATGAGTGAAAATTATGTTTACATCCCTATGATGGGCGGCAGGATTATTGTGTTTCCGTTGAAAGATGTTTCCGGTCCGAAAATGGAAGAGGAAGGCGGTCCTGGTTCCGCTCCTCTTATCGGTGAAGCCGAAACAGCCAATGTCGAGGGAATAAAACCGGACGGAACTGATTCCAATGAAAACAAAAACGAAGATCCGGTTCTTACCAATATCACCAAAAAATTTGCGGAAGTAAAACAATCAATTCTCGCCGAACCGGAACCGCCTAAAAAGGAACACGAAATTTTTCTCCAAAAAATTACAGGTATTCCCATGCAAAATTTATCGTTTGGGAATGTTCTGGTGAAACCGTTGCTTTCGACACAAATTATTCTTTACAACCAACGGCATCGCATAACCGCACATCGTGAATCAATTACGTGGATTACAGATCGCGGATTCCTTTTTACTGCAGGCATCAATAATTTTTCCGAAGAATTTTTTGAATTACAATACATGGTTGATTCGTCATCGCAGACGTATTATCTTGGTTCTGAACGGATTGCGCGGCGAGAATGGGAAAAGAATAAAGAACTGCTCGCACGACCAACCGCCAATCAATGTATTCCGCCGTTGTACACCGATAACACACAGCCGGATTTGCAAATACCAAGTCTTGTGATTACCGGCAATAAAGAAGGTTATGTTTTTGCGGTTAAAGACCGAACGGGAGAAGTGACGTGGCAATTTGCTGCCAATGGTTCGGTTATTGAACGAATTGCGGTTATTGGAACCGATGTTTATTGTCCGACTTCAACCGGCGGAATACATGCTCTTGATTTAATAACCGGCAAAGAAAAATGGTACACGCCTAATATTTGTCAATTTGTTGCTGCTTCGAAAAAACGGATCTATTCGCTTGATCGCCGTTCACGGTTGGTGATTTTGGACAAAAATACGGGAACTCCGATTGATGCGTTTGACGCCCAAAGGTTTGACCGTTTCCTTTTTAATATTGAAACGGATAGAATTTACGCAGTGAATGATACCGGTTTGATCCAATGTCTTCACGAACGGCAACCTCAAACCTTAGAAAATATTCTCAACAATAAACCGCTCTCAATAATTCGGCATCGTTTGAGTTGTAAACAATATGTTGATATTCTGAATGGTCAACCGGCGCCGAATTTTTATTGGAACAGTAAAGACGGCGACAAAGATAACTCCGAAACAGAAGAAAATACCGAAACAACAGAAAAAGAATCCAAAAAAGATACCGGTGAAGATGGTTCATTGGACGGTAATTCTATGAATATTGAAGTAGAAACGAAGCAAAAAAATTCCGGTGAGAACGAAAATAATGAAGATAAAAACGATGATAATGATAAGAACGAAAAGAAAGAAAGCCCATTTGAGTAAACTATTATAATTCCGGCAGTTTATTTATTTGATCCGTCTCGACCCGATCAACTATAAATCATGACCGTTCAAGCGGAAATTCGAAGTATTGCTTATTATCTTCCCGAAAATTATTTGGGCAATGCCGAACTTGCTCAATGTTTTCCGAATTGGACGGAAGAAAAGATCGTTTCTAAACTTGGTATTGAACGTCGTCCTATTGCTGCTTCGAACGAAACAGCAACCGATATGGGAGTGAAGGCGGCGGAAAATCTGTTTGAAAACGGCTGTTGTGAACCGGAAGAAATAGATTTTCTTCTTTTTTGTACACAATCTCCCGATTATTTTTTGCCGACCTCTGCCTGTTTAATTCATGAACGGCTGGGACTTCCCAAATCTTGCGGTGCTTTGGATTTTAATCTTGGTTGCAGTGGTTACATTTACGGGCTTTCATTGGCAAAAGGGATTATTGAAACAGGTTCTGCTCAACATGTTTTATTGATTACTTCGGAGACTTATTCGAAGTATATCAACCGTGAAGATCGTGCGAGTCGTCCGCTTTTTGGTGACGGGGCTTCGGCAACTCTGATTTCTGCTGTTCCGGCTTGTACGGAAACATTGATTGGACCTTTTGTTTTTGGTACAGACGGCAGCGGAGCCGATTTATTAATTGTTCCGGCGGGCGGACATCGGATGCCCCAAACCCCAGAAACAGCACTGGAACTTCCCGACGGCAAGGGAAATATCCGTTCAAAAGAACAACTCAAAATGCATGGACCCGGGATTTTTTCGTTTGCAATTGACCGTGTTCCGCCGTTAATCGACGAACTGCTCAATAAAAGCGGACAAACCCGTAACGATATTGGTTGTTATATTTTTCATCAGGCGAATAAATACATGCTTGATCGGCTTCAGGAACTTTGTCGGCTTGAAGGACTGAATTACTTTAGCAATATGATGCAACGAGGTAACACTGTTTCCAGTAGTATTCCGATTGCGATTGTTGATGCGTGGCGTGCCGAAATATTGAAACCAAAACAACACACAATGCTTATTGGTTTTGGGGTTGGTCTTTCGTGGGGAGGAACATTGGTACAATTACCAACTGATTTTGTCGTTTAAGATTATACGGTGTGTCTTTATAAAAATGACTTTCATCATCATCATCATTCAGCGGAATTTTTTATAACACAAAAAAAACACGAAAAAACACAAAAAGAGTCAAAACAAAAATACCGCTGATATATTACAAAATGCGGAAGAAATTATTTCAAAATTATTTCAAATAGCAATAATGAAAAAACGAAACAAATAAAAGATGATGACATTACTTATTTTCTACGGCAATTATTTTTTATGACAATTATTGGTATTGGTACGGATATTATTGAATGTGAACGGGTTGAGCGTATGGTTCGGCGTCATGGTTCCCATTTTGTGGATCGTGTTTTTACGAAGCGGGAAGTTCAATATTGTACAGACCGCAAGAGTTCGGATCAACATTTTGCCGGTCGTTGGGCGGCAAAAGAATCGGTACTCAAGGCGTTGGGAACTGGTTGGATTTCGGGGATTGCCTGGACAGATGTTGAGGTGCTCAACGAATCCGGTGGTACGCCGCGTGTTCACCTTCACGGTGGTGCGGCTCAAATCGCCCAAGAAAAACAAATTTCAGAAATTCAAATTTCCATCTCCCATTGTAAATCTCATGCTGTTGCTTTTGCTGTTGCGCTTTGTAAAACAGAAATATAGTACGGAAATATAAAATTGTTATAAACTGGTTTATGTTCCGATTTGATAAATTATTGGATGTGTTCAATCCTGTTTTTGTGTTGACGGTTCGGATGCGAAGCTGCCGGAGAATTTTTTGTGTAACATTTATTTCTTACAGTTTGGTATTGATTGGGCTTCTCATTTTTGAAACATGTTTTGCAGCACCCGCCGGAAACGTAACACGAACAGTTTTTTTTGAACCTGTTTTTTTTACAGCAACATGTTGTACGCTTGTTTTTCTTGGCAGTGATTTTGGCACGATTTTTATTGAGTCAACATTTCAAGATGAACTTCTCCGTTTAACACCGTTGACGCCGCTTCAAATAATTCATGGCAGTATTGGTTCTAGTTTTATTTTTTCGTTTGGATTATTGTGTCCGGCATTTCTTTTGTTTCTTATTGTTTTTTTCTTAAATTTTCCGGTTGGGCGTCTTTTTTGGGGAACATTGTTATTCTTTTTCTTTGGGCAAACATTTAATCTAATACTTCTTTCGTCTTATATTTATGCTCGTAGTTGGAGGGACATTGGTTTGGGGGTTTTGATTACTTTTTTGATAATGATTTTATTGGGTATTTTTTATTTTACGGAAAACGGTTGTAAACTTATTGATCCTGTTCTCTGGTATATTCCTGTAACATTTCTTTTTGTAGTAACAATATTGATCATGATAATTGCTTATATTCTGGCGCGGAGTCACGCCTGTCATCCGAAACGATCATTCCTCCAAACCGTTTTAATTAATTTTGCGGTGTACATTCCATTTCTGATTTTAGTTTGTGCTGTTGCTGTTTTCGTACCGATGTAGATATTTCGTAATATTTCAATCGTTTTGCATTATAAACGTTTCGGTAACTGTACTTTACACTGTAAAAAATGACCACTTATTTTGTCACGTGATCCGCAAAGTTAAAAGTTATTTGGTAATCTCATCGATGTAGAGTCATGTTCCTTATTAATGAGGTAATGGTGAGTGGTTGATCATTGGCTACAGAGGTTGTTTTGTTTTGGAAAATTAGGTGAAAATGAGGTTTTATTCCGCTTGCGGGCGCACCAAAACGGTTGAAATATTACATTATTTGAAAAAAATTGCTCTTGTTTCGGATTGGAATTTTTCTTATTATTTAAAAAGTGGTTCATTATTGGCGGACACCAATGCGTCATTTTTGTTTATTTTCATAAGTGACACCAAGAGATCAATGCACAACAAGTCATCAAAAAAAATTTTTTTATCCCAAAAAAATAATTTATCGGAGATATTCTTTTCCGCTTTTAAGGAAGGAAACAGATTTTGCGATAATACTTCTGATATTTGTCTGACTTTTGCGAGAAATAAAAGTATTCGGTATTGTTTTTTGACAATTTGGGCATTTGGGGTAGTTTTCGGTTTTTTAATAACTGTGTTGTATTCCGAAGAAACTGCTTTGTCCGATAAACAGGCAGGTTTTGTTTCTGAATATCCCTATCTTATCCCTCCCACCCCTCTTTATCCTAACTTTCCATCTTATCAGCAAAGTCAATCAGGACAACATGTTAGGTTGTCGGAACCAGAGTCACCTGGAGCACTTCGATACCGTTTTGCGGGTGGTGAAGCGGAACTCGGAGTTTTAGCTCGTGCGTATTATCGAAATGATCAACGAATCCAATGGAGTGGTGGTGAAACGGTGTTCGGTGCAGAGGCGGTTCTCACCCCGAAAATCAAACTTAATGTTCAACCTTGTGTGATAAACCTGAACGGTGAATTTTATCTGAATCAGCCCTATGATAAAAATATCTACTTAAACAATTTTGAACGTCAATCATATTCGGCAAATTATAAGATTGATCCTTTTGAAATTTCACAACTCTATGTGTCATGTCAATGGCGTGATGTTGAGTTTCGAGCCGGAAAATTTGAAACACCTTTTGGCCGTTGTTTTGTTCCGTTAATGAGCAATGCCAAAAAGGATGCTCCATTTATTCGTACAGAATCTATTTTGTGGCGTCAAACCGGATTTCTGTTTCGTTGGACTCCGTCGGTTTGGGAAATGGATATTGCTATTGTCAACGGATGTACCGGACTGGATACCAATTCTATGAAAGCGGTTGTTGGCCGGATTGGAATGGATTTTGGACATTTTCGATGGGGCATCAGTGGTCTTTATCAAGACGGAATCGGTTCCGAAGAAATGAAAGAGTACAAAAATCATATCGGATTTGATACTGCAATTCGTTTCGGCAATTGGACACTGTCGGCGGAAGGAATTTACGATCAATACGGACTAAGACGTTCGTTTGATCCTGCCGATATTTTTTGGGAAAAAAGTATCTATTATCGTCAGATTAACAAAGCAGACGGTGTTCCGATAAAAGGTTTTGGTTACTATATTGATCTTAATTATTGTTTTGAAAAAATACTTTTCGATCTGAATTACGGTGAATTTTATCCTGAACAATTAAATCGTCTGGATTACCCTCAACATGATTTTGTCAACCGCCGTTTACTGGCAAAAGTCGGCTGGAATTTCAACAGATTTTTGCAATGGTACGGTGCGTTTATTATTGAAAATGATCATTATGTTGCTCAGGAAGGACGACTAAGACGAGGTTGGTATCTTTTGTCCGGTATCAAATTTCAATTTTAAAATTCAACAGAATAACGTCCACAAATGTTTGCAGATTTTTTAAATTTCTAGTCCGCAGATTACGCAGATTTTCGCAATGTCTTTTTTTGAGAATTACGAAACAAATAAAATAACAAAACAGACGAAATTCTATTCAATTACCTTTTTTCAAATAATCTGCAAACATCTGTGTAATCTGCGGATTTGAAAGTATTTGAACTGTTTGGAGTTTATTGCCAGACACGGACATAATCAATCTGGAATTGTTGTGGTAACGACGATTCATCAATACCTTTGGCTCCGCCCCAACCGCCGCCAAATGCTAAATTCAAAATAAGATAAAACGGTTTGTCAAAGGGCCAAGAGGTTTCACCTTCACCTTCGTTTGTGTACGAAAAAACTTTTTCCGCATCAAAATAAAAATCAATCCGGTCATCAAACCATTCAACAGCGTAAACATGAAATTTTGTATCGGGATCTGGACAGACAACTGATTTTCCCTTGTTGTTTTTCTTTGTGTGATTGTATTTATCGACATGGACATTGAAATGAACTTTTTGCGGGTCGAAGCCGACATGTTCCAGAATGTCAATTTCACCACATTTGGGCCAACCGGTTTTTTGGTTTTCTGGAAGCATCCAGACTGCGGGCCATGTTCCAAGCGATTTTGGTACTTTGGCGGAAACTTCAATTCGTCCCCGATTCCAAAAACCTTTTCCTTTAGAAATAACACTTGCCGAAGTAATAGGATAGGTTTTATCTCCGTTCTTAAAATCATCTTTTCTTGCCGTAACAATAAGGAATCCGTCCTTCACTTCCGCATTTTCCAGACGGGCGTTGGTATAATATTGTTTTTCGTTATTGCGGACATAACCTGTTTCATAACCCCATTTTTCAGGGTTTGGAAGACCATTCCTGTCAAATTCATCGAACCAAACCAGTTTCGTAAATTTTTCCGACCCGCCGGAAAACGGCTTCGGCGGCTCAGCAGAAAAAACCGAAGAAGAAATTACCGAAGAAATAATCGCCACAAAAATCGTTGCGAAAACGAAAAACAATCCGGTTAATAAAGTTGCGTTTTTCATAATAATTTGTAATTGGTAAAAGGGTGAAAAAGGGACATTAAAAAATGGTAATTACTCACGTCAATTAACATAAGCAACATTAAGATTGACATGACTCCCAAACATTATACAGAAACGGAATGAAAACAACAAGTACTGTCGCGAATCTGATTCACTGTCGGCAAGCAAAAGTATCTACACATTTTTTTATTTTTAGGTGTATTTTTTGTGTTACGAGTTTTTTTCACTCTCGGAAGAAATTATGAATTTCTTAATCTGGTTGCGTATCCGTTTGATTTTGTCGAGGTCATAATCGCATGATTC
>JAITBS010000113.1 GCA_031283515.1 Planctomycetaceae bacterium | reverse complement strand
CAATATTTGCTCGACTGGCATCAAGATTATTATTTGAAACACGCCAAACCATCAAGAGGACGTAAAAACGATCCGCTAACTCCGACTGGAAATTTATCGACGTCGGAAAAGAAACGAATCTTGCTCAACAATATTTTCGGAGTAGATATTGATGTCAACGCGGTCGAGGTAACGAAATTGAGTCTGCTTATTAAATGTATGGAGGGCGAAACGGAAGCAAGTATAGAAACGATTCAACGATTATTTCACGAACAAGTTTTACCGTCGATTGATGACAACATCCGCGACGGCAACAGCCTAGTCGATACAGATTTCTACGACAACAATTTCGATTTCGGCGACGAAAAAAAGATCAAACCCTTCAACTGGAAACGCGCCTTCCCTGAAATATTCAAACAAAACGGTTTCGATTGCGTGATTGGAAATCCGCCTTATGTTGCAATTGATAGTATCAAACGAAGCGAAAAAGAATATTTCAACTTAAAATATCCGCACTTAAAAAAGCGTTTTGATTTATTCGGTTTGTTTGTGGATAACGGCATAAAATTGTTAAATGTCAACGGTAAACTTGGAGTTATTATTCCGATGCAGTTTTTGCGTAATTCGGCTTTTGAGTTGTTGCGAAAATCGATATTGGAGAACAATCATATTGAAATTTTGAACTATGTCGGAGGTCATGTTTTTAAGAACGCTAATAATGATACGATAATTTTGATTATTGAAAAAGGCAGACAAGATGATAAAAAATCAACGTTTATAGAAAGCGTAACGACAAAATCAAATATTATCGAGAACAAGATAGTTGTTGTCGATCAGCTTTCATTTTTAAGAAATAACGAGTCGATTATTGACATATCGAGCGTTGAAGATAAAAAAATATTCAATAAGATTGAGGGTCAAAAACTGAAAATAAGTCAGCGTTTTCAGGTTTTGCAAGGAATAGTTTCGGGGCTGAATGAGGCGTATATTTATAACAAAAATCAAACGCCTAAAGTGGAGAAAAAACTTTTGAAAACATTTGCGTTTGGTTCTGATTTTGAAAAATATTTTATACGCGATCCGCAATTTCAGATTATTTATTTGAACAAAAATATTGAGTTGACTAATTATCCTAAAGCTGAAAATATTTTGTTGCCGTTCAAAAAGACTCTTAAAAAAAGGCGTGAGGTTGTTAAAAAATCTATTCCTTGGTATTCGTTGCAATGGGCGAGAGACCAAGCGACTTTTGAAAAGCCAAAAATTATTTTTCAAAAAATCCGCAATCAAAAACTCTTGCAAAGACTAGTCGGAACTTACGACGATTCAAGGTTATACGTTGGCGACGGCGTAATTTATCTTAATTCAAAAACGGACAACAAAAACGAATTAAAATTCTTACTGGCGATACTCAATTCAACGCTTTACAATTTTTATTACAGACGTAATTTCTTGGATATTAATTTGAAAATAAAATATCTTGAAAATACTTCAGTAATCGACTACACAGAATTTGACGTTAATCAATCAAAAATTTTTACGGACATTGTTAAATTGGTTGATCAACTTTTAAAATTAAACGCAGAAAAATCTGAAACAAAATTACTCTCTGCGATAAAACACCTAAACGAAAAAATCGCCTACTGCGAAAACAAAATTAACCAAATCGTTTATCAACGTTACGGATTAACAGATGAAGAAATCGCAATTGTGGAAGGAACAAATTAAAATAGACGGTTACCGGTTATGCACATGCTGTTCCTGCGGGACTATTCGGAAAAAACAAATATTCCACTGAAATATTACAATAAATTAAATCGGTTTTTTACAAAATTTCACAGAATCATTACCAAACGATAAAACTACAAAAATGCATTATCTTTTTTTGGTCAAAACAAATTTAGTTCAGAGTATTTCTTTCAGCGTTACAGCGGAAAAGATACGTTCGGTTTGTAATCAGAAAAATCTGAATTACAAATTGTTTTATACGAGTTTTCTTGGCGAAGAAGAGGAAATAGTTCGGAAATTTCTCAATGAATTTCCTGAGCGTCCGGTGCGTGTGATTGTGTGCGGTAACTTTGAGAGTTTACATTTTGCGGTTAACGGTCTTATCGGTAACAATGACGTTGAACTTGGTTTTCTGCCCTGTGACGGAAATTTCGATTTCTTTGACTCGTTTCCTCAAGTACCTGCGTCCCAAATTACCAACATTGAAGCCTTGTTAAATGGTCGGGCGGTTGATATTGATTTAGTGAAGATCAATAAACGATATTGTATTACGGTTGCTTATCTCGGAATGGACACCAATCTTTCGTGGTTTGGTTTACAATGGTTGCGGTTTTGTCGTTGGCGTTCGTTTTTTCATTTTAATCAACATTGGTTTCGGAGTTGGTTTAATTTTTTCCTACTGCTGTTCGACACGCAACCGAAAACAATTCGGGTTTGCGTCAACGGTTATGCGGTATTCGACAACGCTTATACGATTGTCGCTTTTGCTAACACGCGAAAATATGGAACAGGAACACTTTGTGCGCCGCGAGCGAAAATAGACGACGGCTTAGTTGATTTGATATTTGTCAAAAAATTATCGTTGCGAGCTTTCCTTAAAATGACGGGGATTTATTGGAAAGGTCAGATTGTGGACAATGAATTCGCCCGTAATTTTATCGAATATCGGCATTGTATGAACATCGAAGCCCGCACGCCGGAACCTGTTTTTATGGCGATGGACGCTGTTGTTTATTTGTATGACCGTCAATTTCAAATTCAAACAATCCCCGCCGCAATACGATTATTGTTGCCAACAGAAAAAGAGTAGGAGATCAAATGATTTATTTTTTTAACGTTATTTTTTCTACTGCCGCCGCGATTGTAACCGTCGTGATAAGCTGTATCCTAATGGTACTCTTGACCATGACCTTCGGAAAAGAATGTATGCACCAAAAATCTCTTTTGGCGGCATGGATTATTTTTGTGCTGTTTGTCGATCTCGGATTGTTTTACATACGCCATTCTTATATGGAAGTGATCGAAACGCATATAAAAATTTATCAAAATATTTTTCGGTACTGCGTCCGAACATTACAAAACAAAATCATTTCAAACCAACCCGAACACTTGTTATCATTACGTCAATATCTGCAAAATAGTGAAAAAAATAAAATTTGTAATGTTTCTGATCCTGTGTAAACTTGTTACAAATTGGTTATTAACGAAAATTTCCTTCTGTTTGTTTATGAAGATAACTATTGATGATCATGTTGTTTCGGCGGTAGAAGGCGAAACGATTCTTGACGCGGCAACACGGTTGGGAATTACGATTCCGACTCTTTGCCGCATCAAAGGTGAACATGAACCCGCTTCGTGTCTTGTTTGTCTCGTGAAATGCAAAGGAAAATTCATCCCGTCTTGCGCAACAAAAATCGAAGACGGAATGGTTGTTGAAAGTGAAACGGAAGAAGTTCATCAACTTCGCCGAACCGCGTTGGAACTGCTATTGAGTGACCATTCCGGCGATTGCTACGCGCCATGCCAACTTGCATGTCCGGCTCGACTCGATATTCCGCTCATGTTGCGGCAAATTCGTTCAGAAAATCCGGAAGCCGCCATTCAAACAATTAAAGAAACAATTCCGTTTCCTGCAGTTCTGGGACGGGTTTGTCCCAAACCATGCGAAAAAATCTGCCGACGTAAAGAACTCGATAAAGCAGTTGAAATTTGTACCGTAAAACGTTATGCCGCTGACTGTGATTTATCGCAACAACAATCTTATATTCCGCCGGTGCTTCCTTCGACTGGTAAACGGGTTATTATTATCGGAGCTGGTCCGTCAGGACTTTCCGCTGCGTTTTATCTTGCTCGATTAGGTCATCATGTTGCTCTTTACACGCAAGGAAAAAAGCTCGGCGGTCGTTTGAGAACTATTGACGAATCACAATTACCTGCCTCTGTTCTCGATGCGGAAATCCGTACAATTTTATCACTTCCCATTGATTACTATCCAGATGAACAACTCGATTGGATGTTTCCGGAAACATTTACCGAACTCCAATCTTCTTTTGATGCGGTATTATTGTGTACGGGACAATGTGATCCTGCAATTCTGAAACAATCCGGTTTGGAAACAGTACAAGGACGTTTACGTGTTGATCTTCCATCGTTTCAAACTTCAGTTCCCAATGTTTTCGCAACAGGAACAATTTTTCGTGCAAAAACAACAATGATTGTCCGAAGTGTTGCTGACGGACGTGAGGCGGCGGAATCCATTGACCGGTTTCTCCAACATGGAACTGCACACCAAACCGTATTACCTTATTACGGTGTCAAACTTGGCAAATTGCCGTATGAAGAATTAACCGCTTTCGCCGAAATAAACCGAAACAATAAAACTGTCAATAATTCCGCTGAAACTGTTTCAACAACAGTTGTACCATTTGAAAATATTTTGTCCAAAAATATTTTATCGGAAAATATTTCATCAGAAACAGTTTTATCGGAAACGATTTCATCTAAGATGGTTCAAGAGGCGTCGCGTTGTTTACACTGTGATTGTCGTGGTCGTAGTCAATGCCGGTTACTCCAATTCGCTTCACAATACCAAGCGAATAGTCATCGTTTTGAAGAATCTGTACGAAAACCATTCACAATTCAACGAAGCGGAAAGATCGTTTTTGAAGCGGGAAAATGTATTAAATGTGGAATTTGTGTTAATGTTGCTAAAAAGGCGGATGAAGAATGGGGATTAACTTTTTTAGGACGCGGTTTTGATGTTCGGATTGGAGTACCGTTTGGTGAATCATTCCAAAAAGCGTTGACAAAATCCGCCTCTGAAGCCGTCCGGCTTTGCCCAACCGCCGCCTTGTCCTTCGACGACGTATGAAACGTACTCAATTTATAAGATGACAATGTCTTAGTTCGGAGTGGGTAGTGAATATACTTTTTTTACTTTAAAATTTGTCTTGACGTGTTAATTACAAACATTTATATTTCGTTTGTTGTTTTTATTGAATTTTTATTTTTATTTGTTTTTATATCTCGTTACAAATTATCACATGGGCAGCTTATACTTTTTGCATTCATTATTTTAATATCGCAACGATTTATATTAAACAATTCCAATGGTGGCAGGCGACCTTTCGCCGAAGGGTCGCAACGGTTGTTTTTTCATTTCCGTCCGTCAACAGGGTCAAGTCGGCGAGTACACCGTATTGTATTGTTTAAAACGTTTCGGTGAAACGTTGACTACCGCTTAAAATAAATCGTAACACAATAAAATATCAATCAAGTGAATGCAAGAAGGATATCAACGGTGCTTTGAACATTGATATACTGTGTGTCTTTATAAAAATTACTTTCATCATCATTCAGTGGAATATTTTATAACATGAACCACACAAAATAACACGAAAAGAGTCAGAACAAAGATTTCATATTTTTCGTGCTATTTTGTGTGTTGCGATGTGATAAAAAGAA
>JAITBS010000109.1 GCA_031283515.1 Planctomycetaceae bacterium | reverse complement strand
CGTCATTCGATTTTACACATTGAGACGTTCTGATTGGAAGAAAGATCGACTCATAAAAAAAACAAAATTTAATCTCTTAAAAATACTAAAAAATAAAAAAAGAAATAAAAAATAATTATTGTATAAAAAAACAAAGTACAAGGGTTCGTGGGACACCCAATGACAAAACTCATCAGAAAAAGTGTCCCACGAACCCTTGTACTTGACCCACCATCAATATTCCCTTAAACAAATCGTAACAAAATAAAACATCAATCAAGTGAATGCAAGAAGGATAATTTTCACACAAGTAGAAAAAAATCAAGACTGATGATATTTTTGTTTCGAGATTCGTCAAAGACAATATAATAACAGTGTAAAGAATTATTGAAATTGTTTCAAAAATGTTTTTACAATGATAAAAGATATTCAACGAGATCGTCCAATTGTTCCTCTGTTAATTGGTCAACGGTTCCTTTTACATCGCCGTGTTTACCCAGTTTGAAGACGTCTTTCATATTAACGTAACGACCATCGTGTAAATACGGTGCAGTACGCCAGACTTCAATCAATGTCGGCGTATCAAATTTTCCGCGACTTTCATATAAAGGAACCTGAGTTTTGACATCATACATTTTTGTATCGGTAAAATAAGGACCCGAATGACAGAATAAACAACCAATATTCGGATTCTCAAATATTTTCTTTCCGCGTTCCGCCCGCTCACTCAATCGACCATTAACTAAATACGGACTCGGTAACGGCTGCAAATCACGTACAAAAACGTCGATGCAATCACAAGGTTCATTCAACGCCGGTGCAAACATAATAAACGTAAATCCCGTTCTTGTACATAATCTGGCACTAAACCGATCTCCCAACCACATCACCGGCGGTGTCTCCGAACTATAAACCATACTCTTGGTATTTTTCGGATTGCCGGAACCATCGTGTAACAAATCCCAATTCATCCCAGTCATTCGTGCATCCGGATGGCAACTCGTACAAGTTTGCCATTGCTGATAACACAACGAAGCATCATTCCACGCAATTTCACCAATTCGTCCTTGTGACAAAATTAACGGCGAACCCGTAACAATAATTTGTTGTGCTGCCGGCGAAGATGTTTCCGCCAATACAGGATCAAATTTAATAAGCAAATCATTAAAATAAAGTCCAATATAAACAAACCGGCCAACCCTAATCACTTCACGTGCTCCCTTGCCCATGAATAGAATCCGTTTTTTAAAACCAGCTGTAAACGTTAAATCATTCGATGCATCCTTGACTAAAGCAAGTTTTTGATGCAATAATTCAGAATCAAGAATTATCAATTCATTCGTTCCTGATATTGCAACAAAAATCTGTTTATCATCGGATGACGTTGTAATTCCCCAAGGATTCGCTGCTCCAAGTTGCGGATCGTCCAAGAGAATTGTGTTGACATACCCATTCCCATTTTGCTCATTATCAAATTGTGTTGTATCAAGAATTGACATAGCGTTGACGTTCATCTGTCCGCCGTCCAGTTTTTCCGTACCATTCCAAAAATGCGAAATGAGATGCGTTAGATAAACGTAACGACCATCAGCCGAAAGGCAAACTCCGCGAAGATTGCAACTGCCATTCGGTAAACGGAGATTTTTCGTTGCACCGCTCGAAATATCAATCACACTCACTTCAGCAGCAACATTCAATGCCTTTTCCGAATGGTCAGGAAAACAATTCGGATCATTCGGAAGTGAATTAAGTACGATTATTTTCTTTCCGTCTTTAGTGATCACTGCTGCACGCGGTTCACGAACAACATTGATGTGTTTGACAAATTTCAGTACAGGAAGTTCATATTCGGCAATATTATTATTGAAACGGTTGCAAAGGAAAAGTTTTGTTCCGTCCGGTGTAACAACCGGAGCCGTCGGAGTATGACCGGCAGAAACGGTTTGCAGAACATTGCCCGACTCCGCATCAAGAGCCGAAAGTTGTCCGTGATAACTTCCAAAAGTTACATAAATTATTTTCTCATCAGGACTCAACATAATTCCGGTCGGTTCTTTGCCGACAGGAAATGTTTGAACCGCTTCATTTTTTTCAGTGTCGATTACCGCAATTTCTCCCGCATCATAATGGATAAGAAAAATTTTTGTACCGATTTTATTCGTTACCATATTCATCGGACCTTTGTATTCAAAAACAGGATCATTTATTGATGTAATATTATTTTCCGATACAGTATTATTGACCGATACGGCATTGTTTATCGACACAGTATTATTGACAATATTGTTTATCATATTATTTACTGTGCGGTAAGCGGTATTGTCCGTTCCTTTTTTTCTGTACATTTTCAGTTCTTCTGGACTGAGAAAACCATCGCGGTTGAAATCGGCTTTTTCAAAGTTTGACCATTGATCTTGAGGACTTGCCGGCTGTAATACTGTTCGAGCGGACAGAAAATTGAGAAATTCTTGTTGCGAAATACTGCCGTCCTTATCCGTATCGTTTAATGTAAACTCTGTTTGTTTTACTGTTTGTTTTAGCGGTTGTTCTGTTTTCGTATCGGAATAAATTTTCAGAAAGGATCGAAATTCTTCCTGATTGACCGAACCGTTTTTGTCCTTGTCAGCCGACTCAAAAGAAGAATCGTTCGCATAAACAAGAATGATAGAAATAATAGAAAATGTCAAAATAATAGAAACAATAATAAACCGATACATTGTATTTCTCCAAGTTAAGTTTATTTTTTGGAATACGAAACAACCAAAAAAACGAAGAAGTCGAAAAAAAGTTGAACAAAAATTTTTCGTAATATTTTGTTATTTCGTTTGTTTCGTATTCTCAAAAAATTTTTCACGAATAGTTACAATATTT
>JAITBS010000067.1 GCA_031283515.1 Planctomycetaceae bacterium | reverse complement strand
CAAGAATGGAACAACGCCTTAAACTACGCCATAACCAGTGCCAAACATTTTTCGTCAGAAGATTTTATAAATATTACCAAACAAATAGAACAAGAAGGAGATATTTCGATGTCAACATCACTATTAGACCAATTAATTGCCGAACGCGAAGCCAAAGGCGAAGCCAAAGGTAGAATGGAAGGCGAAACAAAAGGTAGAATGGAAGGCGAAACCAAAGGTAAATCTGAAATGATTATTCGTATTCTATCACGTCGTTTGCGTTTGCCTTCCAAGCCTCTTCAGAAAAAAATCAATTCCATTCAAAATATTGAAAAATTAGATGAGTTAGCCGATTTTGCATTGACATGCGTTTCGTTGGAGGAATTTGTAACGGCATTGAAGTGAGAATCCGGTTATATTGAATTTTAAACACTTCAAACGATGTTTCGTTTTTTTTCAACACGGTTGGTTGTGAACTTTTATAACGTTTTCAATTATTCCTTTGACCGTCATTTTGATTTATGTTTACAATTTCGCGTGAATTTACATTTTGTTATGGTCATCGTTTACAGAATCACAGCGGTAAATGTGCCCATCCACACGGTCACAATGCTTGTGTTCGGATTGTATTGGAGAGTGATCGTTTGAATGGACAGGGAATGGTTGTTGATTTTACGGAGCAAAAAAGAATCATCGGACAATGGATTGAGGAGTATCTTGATCATCGGATGATATTGGAAAACAATGACCCGCTTGTTGAGATATTGAAGCGAATGAATGAGCCGATTTTCCTTTTGCCTCACCAACCAACAGCGGAAAATATTGCTCGGCTTTTATTTGAAAAAACAGAAGAATTTGGTTTTCCCGTTCAATCGGTTACATTCTGGGAAACGGAGCAATGTAGTGCGGAATACCGAAAGAGTTGTTGATTTTGTGGTTTTGAGATTTTTGTGAATAGTGATTCGGGTTTTGTAACTTATAATACACGTTATAAACTCCGCACCGAGTCATAAACGACAAAACAACTACAATAGAGTTGAATTATGTTACGCCGTTTTGTTGTGTTGTTTCATGAACATCCTGCGGGTGATCATTGGGATTTCATGCTTGAAACGGGAATTGCACTTACAACATGGGCAGTTCCGCCGCAACCGTTACCGCTTCAATCGTTTGAGTGTCGGGTAAAAAAGTTACCGGATCATCGCCGATATTATCTTGATTACGAAGGGGCAATCAGCAATCATCGTGGTTTTGTTCGGCGACTTGATTCGGGAACATATCAAACGGAAAAAACAGAATGTTTTCGGCTTTACGGTAAACTATTTAACGGAATCCTTTCCACTCAACAACTGGATAACGATTTTGTTATGTTTTTTTATCAATCCTGTCTGACCGGTGTTCAATAAAAACTGTTGATACAATTGATCAATCTTTACTGGGATTTAGCAAACGGGTCATTATTCACGAAATTTTTTGTAACCGATCACGATAACACTTTTTTTTGATAATTTATGTGAGCGTTTACTTTTTGTTATGCGTTTTTTTATTCTTTTTTTTATTTGGTTTTTATTAGTTATTTTTCCGGTTTTTGGTCAGGATATTGATCCTAATGAAGTTCGTTTGGCGATTGAACAAGGAGTTCAGTTTCTGAAACGGACTCAAAAAACGCACGGAAATTGGGATGAACATGTGTCGAGTGGTGAACGTTGTGGGTCAACAGCGTTGGCGATTCTTGCGATGGTGAGTTGTGGCGTTCCGAAAGAGGATCCGGCAGTTCAACGCGGAATGAAGTATCTTCGGTTATTTCCCGGCAAAGAGGCGGGTCGAAATTATTCCATTTCACTCCAAACGATGGCGTTTTGTCTTGTTGATCCGGAACGGGACAGACCGCTTATTCGGAACAACGTTGCTCTTCTTGAACGTAACCAGATTCGCGGTAACTCCGAACACAACGGCGGTTGGTATTACACACCTTGGGAAGGTAATTCCGGCAGTAGTGATTTATCCAATTCGCAATTTTCGATTCTTGCTCTTTACGAAGCGGAACGTCTTGGCATTTCTGTTAAGACGGATACGTGGTCACGTGCGCAACGATATTGGGAGCAGTCGCAAAATCCGAATGATGCGTGGGGTTACAATCCGCGTACTGGCGGAGGATGTAATGATACGCGGGGAAGTATGAGTTGTGCAGGAATTGCCAGTCTGATTATTACTTCCGGCATTTTAGATACAGGAACCGCTGCAGTGCGTGGTGATAAGATTTTTTGTTTCCAGCAACCCAATCATCGTATTGCGGTGAAAATCAAAAAGGGACTTTCATGGCTGGCGGCGAATTTTAGTGTTTCACAAAATCCGCATGTTGGAAACTGGCTTTATTATTATCTTTATGCGTTGGAACGTGTTGGGCGTATGACCAATCAACGTTTTATTGGTCAACATGATTGGTATCGAGAAGGTGCGGACAAAATTCTCCGTTTGCGTGATCCGATTGACGGAGCATGGCGTGGACAAGGAACCGGTGATACTTCCTCCACTGCATTTGCGTTACTGTTTCTTTCCAAAGGGCGTCGACCGGTTTTGATGTCGAAAGTTCAATACGGAGAAACCGATTCGTGGAATCTCCATCCGAATGATGTCAACAAACTGACAATGTTTACGGAATCACGTTGGAATATTGATTTAACGTGGCAGATTATCAATATTCAGGCTGCAACCGTTGATCATCTCCTGCAATCACCGGTACTTTATTTTTCCGGTGACCAGACACTGTTACAGCAAAATGATGCGGAAACGGCAGGTATGGCGGCGAAACTTCGTGATTATATTGATCAGGGCGGTTTTATTATTGCGGAAGCCCAATCCAACGATAAAACATTTGACAGAGGTTTCCGTGAATTAATGAAACTAGTTTTTCCTGAACCGGGTTATGAACTTGAGTTACTGGAACGGTCTCATCCTATCTGGACGGCGGAAATTCCAATTGAACCGGAACAACTTCGTCCTATTGAGGGAATTAACTTTGGTTGCCGGACGAGTGTTGTGTACATTCCGCCGTTCAAAGACTTGCAAACCGATCAACCCAAACCGTCCTTATCTTGTCTTTGGGAAATTGCTCGGATTTTTAACCGCGGCGAACTGTATCCTGAAATTGTACAAAAACAGGTTGATGCCGGTCTTGGAATTGGTTTAAACATTTTGGCGTATGCTACGAATCGGGAACTGAAATTCAAAGATCAAATTGCGGAATCAGTAACGAAAAAAGTTTCGGTAACAGATTCACGGCGAGGCCGGGTTTTTCTGACATTTCTGGACACGGGCGGAGCGATGAATCCGGCTCCGCACGCTCCGCTCAATTTGTTATCCTGGCTGGAAACCAATCTTGGATTACCGGTTGTCCGGCAAATTGATGCTGTTAATCCGGCAATTGAAAATTTATACGAAAATCCAATTCTTTTTATGCACGGACGAACTGCGTTTCAATTTTCGCCGGAACAACAGAAAAATCTTAAAGAACATTTGAAACGAGGCGGTTTTTTGTTTGTTAATGCGATTTGTTCGTCGAAGGTTTTTTCGGATTCATTTCATCGTGAGATGCAAACGATGTTCCCGGAAATATCGTTTCAAGCGATTCCGTTGAGTGATCCGATATTTTCGGACGAATATGGCGGATTCAAAATTAAAACGCTTGATGTCCGATTACCGGAACAGTCGCCGGGTCGTAAGATTGTGGCGCCTATTCGTCAGGAAGAGCCCAAACTCTATGGTCTTAAGCTGGAGGAGGAAGATCGTTGGGTGGTTGTATTTTCGCCGTATGATGTGAGTTGTGCGTTGGAGAGAGCCAATTCGTTGGAATGCCGAGGTTACACGCAAGATTCAGCGATACAATTATCCGTCAATATTTTATTGTACGCTTTAGAACATTGGTAAAAAAATTTCATAAAACAGGCGAGCAAACAGCAGGTAGGCGACCATAAAGGTTAGGTCGGCGTTTCGTTGACTGGGAATCGGATTCACTCCGGTGATTGTGTTTTCATTCTGTTCTGGTGCGGCATCTCAGCGAAACATTGCTTACCTTGTAATGTGAGCGGTTACACTTATTTTCGTTTATTTTCCATTTAACCATTTAATTATCAAGGTTTTACCAATGCTTTGGTTTTCTTATTTTCTTGCGGTTATCAATGCGGCGATTATTGGGCTTTCGTTTCTGTTTGTCAAAGTTGCCGTTTCGGATGCTTCACCGATTGACACACTTAGTTTTCGGTTTATTGTTGCATTGATTTTTTGTATTGTTTATATGAAGGTAATGAAAATTCCGTTTCGTATTGAAGTTTGGCGGTTGTATCCATTACTTTTACTGACGTTGTTTTATCCGCTTGGTTTTTTCACTTTTCAGGCTTACGGGTTGCTTTACATTGATTCTGCCGAAGCGGGGATTCTAACTGCAACTGCACCGATTATCACTGCGGTTTGTGCGGCATTGTTTATCGGCGAAAAAACAAATCTGTTGCAATTACTATCAATCTTGATTTCCATCACTGGCGTCATATTGATCTCTATTATGAAGGGAATCAATTTTGACACTTCCAGTATTATGGGTATTGTGTTGATTCTGTGTTCGTGTTTTATGTCTGCCGGTTACACAATTCTCAACCGTGTTTTAATACGTTCCTTTACGGCAATAGAAATTACATTGGTTATTATGATTATTGGCAGTTTATTTTTTACAGTGATTTCTGTTGCAACACATATTACCGGCGGCACATTCGTAACAATTTTCAAACCGTTTAGTCATTGGCATTTTACAATAGCGATTTTATATCTGGGCATTTTTTCGTCGATGTTGACGACTATTTTTTCGAGTTTAATTCTCAAACATCTCAGAGCTGCGGAGCTGGTGGTATTTTTGAATTTCTCAACAATTGTTGCGATTATTGCCGGTTATTTTTTGATGCGTGAAGCGATTTATTCTTATCATCTTATTGCTGCTGTACTGATCATCATCGGAGTGCTTGGTACAAACATTTTTTGCCCCAAAAGAGAGTAATTCCGTGAAACAATCAGAAATTTTCATTTTGGCGATGAATTATCTTACCCCATAACTTGAAAGACCAGACTTTTCGTGTACAATCACGTCATAATGTAAATTGCGGTAAAATAGAATGCTAAAAGAATGGTCAATGGAGAATGTACTATTCCCAAATTTCACCGAGATTTCATTTTGTCAGGTTTGTACGTTTTGTTTTTTTAATTGATCTTTGACTACACGTTTTCTTGATTTAATAAATTTATGGATTTAACGCCACGCCAAATTGTTGCAGAACTCGATAAACATATTGTCGGTCAGAATGAAGCCAAACGCAGTGTAGCGGTTGCCGTGCGTAACCGTTGGCGGCGTCAGCGAGTCGACGATTCGATGCGAAAAGAAATTTCACCCAAAAATATTATGATGATCGGTCCCACCGGCGTCGGAAAAACCGAAATCGCACGACGACTCGCCACTTTAACTGGTGCTCCGTTTATCAAAGTCGAAGCAACGAAATATACTGAAGTTGGATATTATGGGCGTGATGTTGAAAGTATGGTGCGCGAACTTGTTGAAAATGCTCTTGGTATTGTCCGTTCTACCGAACGTGAAAAAGTTAAAGAAGAAGCGATTCGGCGTGCTAATGACCGGCTTGTGGACATGTTGTTGCCGTCGCCGCCCAAGTCAAAAAATCACAACGAAGATAATGACGACGATGATGATGATGATAAATCGCCGTCTGACGAAGAAATTGTTCTATCAGTCCGGCATGAACGGAACCGCGCAAAAATTCGTAAGATGCTTGAAAAAGGTCTTATGGAAGATCGAACTGTCAGTATTATTTCCGAAACACGGGCTGTACCAATGATTATGAGTAATATGCCTGGTATGGAGTCAATGGAATTTGATTTTCAGGAAATGTTTGAAAAAATTGCGCCTCGAAGCCGGACTAAACGTGATATGACCGTCAAAGAAGCGCGCGAATTTCTAATCGAACAAGAAAGTGACCAGTTGATCAGTAAAGATAAAGTTCAAACGGCTGCTGTTGAATTAGCTGAAAATCTTGGAATTATTTTTATTGATGAAATTGATAAGATCGTTGCCAGTGAAAAACAACATGGAGCAGATGTTTCACGGCAAGGTGTTCAACGTGATTTGCTGCCGATTGTTGAAGGAACAACAATTCAGACGAAATACGGTTATGTCAAAACGGATCACGTGTTGTTTATTGCTGCTGGGGCGTTTCACCGTGCCAAGCCGAGCGATTTAATGCCGGAACTTCAAGGGCGTTTTCCGATTCGGGTTGAGTTGAACGATTTAACCAAAGACGATTTCATTCGCATTCTGACTGAACCAAACGGTTCGTTGACAAAACAATATCAAGCCTTAATGCAAACGGAAAATATTGAATTAGCCTTTGAGCCCAATGGAATTGAAGCATTGGCGGAATACGCATTCGCTGTCAACCAGAAGATGCAGAATATTGGTGCCAGACGTCTTTACACTATTATGGAACGGTTGCTTGAAGAATTAAGTTTCGAAGCACCTGATATGGAACAAAAACGTATTATTATTAACGCTGATTATGTCAAACAACGTATTGACGATGTCAGTAAAGACGAAGATTTAAGCAAATTTATTCTATAACAATTTCTTACCGCTCACGCCTAACTATTCTCGGTAAAAAAACAAAAAAATAATAATTGTCTGTTTTTACCGTTTGAGTCTGTAGATTATGCAGATTTTTTGCTGATTAGTTTGCAGAAAAATAATTGTATCTGTTTAGTAGTGATCATATTTGATGGTAGTCAACCTTTCGCCGAAACGTTTTAAACAATAAACAATAAACAATACGGCGATAGCCGACTTGCTCCTGTTGACGGACGGAAATGAAGGACTCACGGCGTACAACACAATAGTAAGCCCAACCGTGGCGACCGTAGGTGAAA
>JAITBS010000254.1 GCA_031283515.1 Planctomycetaceae bacterium | reverse complement strand
GGACCACTTTTATAACTCTAAATATAGTAAAGACTTACGAAATAAGCGAATTTCAATTTGCTCATGGAATTACCAATGAGCAATGAAAAAACAAACCCTGCGACATAAGGTCGCCTACCATTTAATTGCCAACTGTAAATCTATTCAAAAAAATTCCACTGATATAGTACAAATTAATTTTTAGAGATTCCCAAAAATCAACACAGAAAGGGAATGCTCCCGTTCTTGTTAAAATGACGGACTTTTCCATTGGAAAAAACGTGAAACACCGGAACGTTGGTTGGAATTGGCAGGAGTGGGTATTTCGGTGGTTTCTTCGCCTTGAATTTGCATAATTGCCTTTTGTATCTCCGGTAACGCAACTCGTGTAACTGTAGGATCAGAAATCGGACCGTGAATCTTTAATTGGACAATCTGATCCCCAGCACCCCCAAGAATATCACTGATCACCGGAATTTGAGACCGCCGATTGCCAAGCCGCGTTTTCATCGTCAAATCAACATGGCGATTGTCCAGCCGCATCATACCATCACCCTGAAGAAGGAATGCCCCACCCTCAAATATAATCGGGTTAAGAACAACCTGAGAACCCATAATCTGGAACTCAACATCCGCCGAACTAAATACCCCAGCATTCGGATCCGTCTCCCGAATACTCAACTCCCGTAATAAACGAATCATCCCAGGCGCTTCATAAATATTGGCGTTTCGCAATTGAATTTTTCCCGTTCCACCAAGTAATTCCAACTTCCGACCATGACCATGCAAATGAACATCCATACAATTTAAAGTTCCGGCAATTTTTTGTGCGCTCGGTTCCAATTCCCGCGCAATCTTGGCAAGGTCGGCACCAATCAATGCCGTATTGATTCCATAAGAAAATCCGTTGCTCGCCAAAACAACTAACCCCTCCCCATATAAAATTCCATCAAAAAATCGTCCGGTCATTGGTTTTGCCGGCTGTTCCGCAGTAAACCATGATAACTTCCGAAACTCCTGAAGTGATAGAATTTCCGGCGGTAACGGTAACGTTTTACCTGCCTGACGGCCAAGATAAATTTGTTTTGCAGCCGCCTGACGATCAGGAGCAGTATGCGATGTTCCATCAAAGAAAAAAGGACCGCGCAAATCAGTTACCTGAAATCCGCGAACCGTCACCGAATCAAGATTCAACTCCCCAGCTAACTGGAATACCTCGTCAACCGAATAACCGGCTAACCGGATTTCCCCAAAAATGTTTTCAACCGGAATACCAAGTCCCACTTTGTTCTGGTGCAAAATAACCCCAAGATTCCACACCGTCAGAAGCGGCGATGAAACACCTTGTTTCAAAAACTCAACCGAACCGTTTAAATTAAACGATTTACCAATCTGAAGATTTTCGACAATTTCCCGCAGATTCGCCGGCAACGCATCCAGAAGTTCACGGTTGGGCGGTAATTGGCTGATGGTGAGCGGAGAAAGTCGGAATACCCATTGACCTGTATTAGAAAACCGACAATCAAGTCCGGTACGAAGTTGTGTTTCCTGATTGTTGCCCGTCAGAAGTTTTGAATGAACATAACCGTCTTCATAAATAATCTCTCCCTGAACATTGTCAAACCGGTACGGAAACCGAGTCGGACACATCGAAAAACCCGTTCGCGGCAATGCCCGAAATCGAAGATTCAATTGATTGTTCTGAGAAAAATAATGGATTTGAGCATTCAGATCGACTTTTCCCTTGATCCGAAGTCCGGTAAGAAGTTCCTGTTGATCCGCATTGAGTAACGCACCGGCAAGTTGATCATCAACCGGAAGTTCTTCAGCTTCCAGAAAAATCAAAAGTTCCGTCGTTTTCGTCGAAGAACCATCATGAGGATTGGGCAATAAAACCGGTTTCAAATGACCGCGGCATTGAACAACCGCAGAACCGTTTGTTCCAATAATATTTTGAAACGTCCAGATGTTGTCATCCATGTGGAGTTGACCGTAAATTTTGCCCAATGGATAAGGGAAACGATTGTATTTGACCGAAACATCATTCAACCCGATTTCAAACAATTTTTTGAGCGGAGCATCGCCCGGCGGAAGTGAAATTGTTAATTCTGCATCAATCCTGCCAGCCGGTTGCAATGTCTGTACCACTGCCCGTTGTTCTTCCGGTAAAGCGTTCATGAGTTTGGTGTCTATCGGAACACCAAGACCAATAATCCGAACCTGTCCGTGAGGATCAATAAAAACATTGCGGTAATCACCGGAAATCTGTACATCAACCGGTTCGCCCTGTTTCGTAAAAAATTGAAACGTAAGTTTGGCAGTTTCATCAACTTGGAATGTTCCGGTAAGCCGTTCCAATTTATAAGGAAGCGGCAAAAACGAAAAACTCAAATCAGAAAGGTTCAGCAACAACGATGCGGGCTTCCAATGACCATCATGGAAGACAAGTTCCGCATCCAAATCTGTTGTTCCCGAATAATCAAACCGTGCAAGTAATTTTTTCGTTTGATCATTGAGCAATGGTGAAAAACCTTGCACCAAAGTATCATCGAATACCAATCCGCGAAGGTGTGCGGAAAGAACTGCTGAACGCCGTTCCATAAACCCTTCTTGCGAGTACGACAACACCAATCGTGTTGCTTCGGCAATTCCGGTGAGTTTTTCAACAACAATACTGTCGTCCGTAATTTTGAACCGTGTATTGAGTTCGGAAAGCGTCCGGTTGATTTCGTAAAGCTCCATACGTCCTTGCGACAAAATACCGTCCAACGCAAAACGAAAACCCAACGAACTTGACGAATCGGAAACCGCAGAAACTCCAATATCAAAACGTCCTTGAAAGGATTCTAGTGATTGTTGAAAACGGGAATTTCCGGTTATTGTTTTTTTCAGCGGTAAATAATCAAGAAATTCGGAAGTCCAATCGAATTGCCGGCAACTTGCGGATATTTCCCATTGTTTATCCGAAGGCTCAAAATGACCATTGAACACCAGTTGGCGAAACATCTCACCGTTTGCATTTCCTGTATATTTCCATGCGGTTGGTGGCGGAGTTTTTTGTTCAATGTCGGAAAGCAATATTGGTCGGTTTTCGCTTTCCGGCGGCGTGATTGAGACGGAAATTCCTGTAATTTTAAGCGGATTTGCTGATAAAATTGTTGTATCGTCGTAAATCAGTGTTCCGCCGATGATTTCCACAGGAACAGGTTTCATTGGAGTGTTGTCGCGGGACTGAAAGCGTTTTAGTTCTTCGAAAATTCCTTCGCTTGTTCGGGTAACACGAATAATGGGTTCACGCAACACAATTTTTTTAACCCGAATTTCTTTTTTGTAAAGAGATCGAATTGTAACCGGACATTCGAAAAATGTTTCTTTGACAATCAACAAGGGACGTTGTTTTTGTCCCAACGCTGGCGGAACTGAACATTCTAAATCATGGATTGTGATACCTTTTTCTTCATCGAGTCGGACATTACCGATATTGATATTGAGATCGGGAAAGCGTTTTTCGAGTTCATTCAGGACGTAAATACGAATCTGGGAGTTGATATGATACAAGGCAATAACTCCCCCAACCGCTGTCAACACAACAAGCAACAGCGTTCCCCAGCAAAAACATAACCATAATGTTCGTAATATCTTCCTAATAATTGATTACTTCCTGTTGTGCTAATAGAGGGCGGCAATGATTGACGAACAACCAAGTTGCTCTATTTTCATAGGAATTTACAGTGGAGTGATAATACAAAATTGAAGTTAAACAGTCAAGAAAAGAATTAGCAATTTTGTCGTTATTTAGCGGAAATTCCTAGCATTCACAGACTGGTTGGTAAAATAGATAAAATTACAACCGTAAGCATGATTTTAAAGATCGAAATAATCTATTGCCGCTATTCGGTAAGTTATCGACTGCTTGCAATTTTTACGACTACAAATTCCAAACATTCAAAAAACAAATAATGGCAGCATAAAGTAGAATCAGAAAAATTGATCTCTGTACTCTTTGTTGCCGCTGTGGTAAAAAGGAAACAAGTGGTTACGTTATTTTTTGGTGATATGAATTTTAAGGAAACCTTGGTCGGAAGACTCGATGTTTGCTAAAAGCCCAAGAGCAGAAAGTTCTGATTGAAACCAACGAGGAATATGTTCACAAATGATTTCCAATTGCCGAAAGGGAGTCTTTTTGAAAAATGGCAAAAGTATTTCTTTTGAATTTAACGCTGTTTTGTGTAACATAACATCACGTAAATCTGTCCGGTAAAAACCCGTCTTGTGCGGAATCGGAACAATAAACCGCTCCAACTCCCCATCTTCAATAACCACCCCGCCATTCTGACGCATCTGGTAAAAAGATTCTATTTGAGCAATAAAATGTTGAGGTTTCCCTTCAACCGTCCAAAGACCTATACCATAACCCTCCAAAAGTACCCGATAATAACCGTTTGATAACTTCGCCGCAAATACCTTGCAATCACCAAGCCACCGAACAACCAAATTCATGTAACTCCGTAAATCAGACATCGAGGTATAACTCCGACTCAAAAAATCAAATTTTTGTTCCGAAATCCATACGTCATCTCTCTTCTCAAAAATATAAATAATCCCAGCATCAGAAAACCGCACAGCCATACCTTGCTCACCCAATAAAATTGCAATTTTCATAATATCCTCCCTTGTTGACCTGAGAAAAAATCTCGTCCGGTTCCGCAACAACTGTTACAACAATTACACTTCACACCGCATCCAAGTCCCAATGTTACATCAATATCGGGAAGTATCAGAAACTCACTCTCACAAAGAAGCCATGACCACGATTCTTCGCCGTTGTTGATTGTTACAGTATCGCCGTTGAATGTAACTGTCAAAGGCGTCATCACCATCACATCTTCACTCCATTCCAATCTGCGACGCGAACTAATCCGCATTCGACCAATTCGCGGATTGCTAACAATAATATCGCCGGATGTTTTAACACGAAATAATCGCCCCTCACGATCAAAAACAACCGAATTAAAATCCGATTCCACCAACGCCGCACTCACATCATAAGACAAAATATCACCAATAGGAGTTTTCAGATTTATTGGAATCGCCGGCTCAAAAGAATATATTTGACCATTCTCGTAAAAACGAACACCACGCCGAACCGGAAATTCACCAATTGGCGTACTCAATAAAATCGTTTCATCTGACCAAAAAATAATGTTTCGCAATTTACCGTCAGGAAAAAAACGAATCCCATTGATCTTCACCGTTATTTTTCCTTGCAGTAACTCAATTGTGTAATCTTGAGCAAGTTCCCTTTCGTCCTCTTCTGACCACCCAAAACCTATTTGACCATTCAACGGAAAAACACTGTCAAGTGAACCATCTTCATGAAACGTAATCAACTCCGCAGAAAAAATACCACTCGGAGTTCGTACAAGACTTTGTTTTTCAAGGTAAATACTATGAATTTTCCCGTTTTGGTGAAATGAAAGAGACTTGACGTCTTTCGTACGAATATCTGGTCGCGAATAATGAGGTATAAAATCGCCGTAAGATGTACGAATAATATTTTCCTCATTAATCCGGCATTCCCGTAATTGACCATTGGAATAAGTCGTGTAACTCGTTATTCCCTTTAATTCTGATAGAGTCAAATCTGATGTTGACATTGTTAATCTCCGAAAAAAAATTGTCGTAATTTTTATACGTCTTTTGTATTGAAAGGAATCAAATCTTCCGGTTCTGCGTGATTTTCTTTGGCTGTTACAAATTCCGGCTTAATACAATAAACCAAGACGCCGTTGCCGTCTTTTGAAGAACGATAATTCTCAACCAAAGACGCATTGATAGGATTGTTGAAAAAATTCGGCATGAACTTTTCAACGATCCGATTCAAAACGGCAGCGGATTTTTGGTTGTCTGTTACTTTTACAGCGTTACCAAAAAGCATAACACTGAAATATGATGTATCTGCATGACACGGAACATTATCTCTGACTGTTCCCCATTCTCGAAACACCGTAAAACACACCTTCGCGTTTTCACTCAGCAATTCCGTTTTCTTACCCGAACCCATACCATGAAAATAAACGCATCCGTCAAACCAAATATAATTCACCGGTATTGCATACGGATAATCGTCGGCGTTAATACCAATAATTCCTACACGGTTTTGTTCAAGAAATTGATTGATTCGGTTTTTATCCGTACAAATTCTTGCCTGATAACTAATTGGCCGTAAAGACGTCATTTTTTTCTCGTTTTGAAAGGATATAAAGGAAAATAGAGGACATTGATGACAACAATAATATTGATACAATTGAGAACACTCATTGTTTACAATTCACCAAACATTGAGAATCCATTCTTTATTCTTTTTATATTCCATATCTGTAAAGATGGTATTTGCCATTGTTTCGGCGAGATAGGTTGCTCCTTGATAACCGAGTACTGGGTTACGATAAATTCCCGCACGATCATAAACCGGAAATCCTACCCGAACCATCGGAATACCATAATCAATCGAAACAAACCGGCCTTTGGAATGTCCCAAAATTAAATCCAACTTTAACCCTTTGTTTTTAATCCGATCTTCCAACTCCCATAAATCAGCATTTGTTACGATTTCCATGTCGAAAAAAGCCTGTTCTTTTAACGCACTAATTCGTTTGTCGCTTGCGTAATTTACGTTATCGTCGCCCAAAAGTATCAACACCGGCAACATTTCTAAATCCATACAAAATTCCGCAAGACCAATTGCTAAATCAGGATTCGCATAAATTGCAACACGTTTGTCCGCAAGAAACATGTGAACAATATCCGTCAATGCGTCGAGGGCAATTCCGCGCTCATGAACAAGAGATTCCGGAATCGGTTTACCGGTCATATCGCTCAAATGTTTCAGTAATGTGTCCGTATTTCTGATACCAATCGGCGTAGGACCAATCACCGCAGGAACTCCAAATTCTTTTTGCAAATATTCAGCCGCTTTACCGCCTTCGTAACGATTTAACGCAATCGTTCCGACTGCGTTTGCTGTGTTGCGTAAGTCATCAATGGTTGTGTCTCCGTGCGCAACAGTATTTCCGTGAGGCATAAGCGGGGCGTCAAAATTTTCGATTTCAAAAAGAAGATTCGCCTCAATATCCATTACTTGTAACAGATGTTTCAACGCACTCACATCTCCGGGGTTGACCCAACCGGTGATCAAATTGATTTTGTTGACGGGCTTATCTTTTTTGGCGAAAAAACTCACGAAGTCGCGAACCGCAATATCGTAACCGCTAATCATACTGCCGACAAAACTAGGCGTATGAATCGGAATGAGATGAACTTCACGTCCGGCGAATTTTTCTTGTAACAATCCTTCGTTAAGTTTACGGACAACACCGTCAATATCGTCTCCGATAACTTCGGTTGCGCACGTTGAAATAATCGGAACAACTTTTACGTCGGGATAACGCATCAAAAGAACATCGACGGCTTCCTCAACACGATTGAGCGCACCGAACACTGCGCCGTCTTCGTGCAATGAAGTTGACGCCAGTTCAAAACTTTCTTTGAAATGCTGCGAAAACAAGAGCCGGACGAACATCACACAACCTTGTCCGCCATGAACAATTCCAATACAATTCCGAATTCCAATACTTGCATATTGAGCACCGCAAGGCTGGCACGTAAAAATCGGATTGATAATTCCTGCTCTTTTTCGTTCTAAAATTTCACAAGTCATTTTTACCTCACGTTAATTTGTTTTCGTTGGTTTTAATAACGAAAAATTTTAATGAATGATTTCATTGAATGAATTCATTGAATGAATTTACTGAATGAATTTACTGAATGAATTTACTGAATGAATTTACTGAATGAATTTACTGATTTTTTTATTGAATGGTTTCAATAATGAGTGTCTGTTAATTCCAGATTGAGTGATCCGGTAACAGTTAAAAAATCGATACGATCTTTTAATGCGGTCATTACCGCTTCTTTTTTTGCTCTATCCATTTTTTGTAACCAGCCGAAATGATTATTGAATGCTTCCATTAAACACATAGCATCAGCCCAATAACATTTTTCTTCCGGTGTTGTCGGTTTTATTTCTTCGCCGTAAATCATTCGCGCCGTCATGTCGAGAATATGTTCATTCTGACGTTTTCTGTCCCATGTACGAGAATGAAATTGCCAAAGACATTTTTTCATAATGTAGTTGACAAGTTCTTCGGCATTGCTTTTTATTTCATCGTTCATAATTATTGGCTCCTATTAAATCAGGCAACAGATGTATCTTTTTCCGCTCTTGGAAATTCAGGATATTTTTTGTTGCGTAAATGTGACACGTTATCATAATTTCCTGTGTAAGGATGTAAATTGGGATCGTTGCGAACTTCTTCACTCAAATTTGCGTCGGACAACATACGGTTTGTTACAAAACCTTGATCCGTTGGAATTTCATCTTTGCTAATATCCAAAAGAGAAAGTTGGTGAATCGGTGAATAAATTCCGTTATAAATATCGCGTGCAAAACGCACCCAACCTTCAAAACCTTTCCAAGGACCATTATGATACGCATGAGCATTAAGATAAGGAACACGAATTTTTTTCGCCACTTCGCCCGGACGTTTTCCTGTAAAAATAATATCCGGCTGCAATGTTTCCATCGCTTCAAGCCCTTCAAGTTCATTGGGATCGTCAATCGCAAGTGCGCCTTCTTCACAACGCGAAATTCCTTTTTCCATATCGCCTTGATGTCCGAACTTTGTGTAAACGGAAACAACATCAACACCCATCTCTTCGTGAATAGCGTTTGCCCAATGCCAGAGTTTTGAACCGCCGGGCCACAGACAAACTTTTTTGTGCATCAGCCGCGCTTTGTACCAATCCAATTCCGGTTTCCAACGGGCAGTTTCTGTGTCAATAATTGCCAACGCTCTTTCTTCAATACCGAAAAATAAACTGATTTTCCGTAACGACGCTGAAAGCGGCTCAAAACCGAAACCGTCAATATCCATTCGCGGAATCCCGTAACGAACACGTAATTCGTTACAAATATATTCGGCGGAACGCGCACATTCCAATACATTGAGATGCGCTTTGTGCATTGCCCGCAAATCGTCGTAGGAACCGTTTCCGGTAAATGTCGAAAGAACATAAATTCCCATTCGCTTGAAGTAATCCATCATCACTTCCTGATCGCCTTGAATATTGTATTCGCCGACATAATTGATCACGTAATCGGCATCAATTTTTGGATCAACCGTTCCAACTTTTTGATTGATCCATGCGATGTTAATTTTGTGATGACCGCCGGATTGACTTGGTCCGCCAAACCCGGGCGAATTGCAAACAAAAATATCAACATCAGGATTCTCTTCCATAATCTCATCCGCCAACGCATTAATATCATCACCGATAAGAGCGGAAGCACAAGTCTGATAAATCGTCATCCGCTTAATATTCGGGAATGCGGCGAAAGCGTCAAGGATATTTTTTTTGAGTAATTGTTCTGCTCCAAACACAATATGTTTTTCCTTCATATCGGAAGCAAAAGTGTATTTGAGTTGAAAATTATCGTTATCGCTGATGTAACGTTTTGTTTGCCATGTGTCGTAGGTACAACCGACCGGACCATGACTCAAATGAATCACGTCTTTCATGGGCGTTCCGATAACGTGTTTGGCACCGCAATAAGCACAACCGCGTTCTGATATTGTTCCGGGTATTGTATTGAGGTAACCCAATGGCAATGCCATTGAAATATCTTCTCCCTTTCCTTTAATAACTGCGTGTTTTTCCCGTTCAGGAATACATTCGCTGCACTTAAATAAATGATAAGGCATTTTAATTGTCCTTTTATAAAAAGTTTTTTGTTTTTGTGAGAGTGTATGTGTATGTTACAAAATAGCGGCTTCGCCGATTTCACCTGTTCGTATCCGTAACACTTCGTCAATAGGACAGACAAAAATTTTTCCATCACCGATTTGACCTGTACGATTTACTTCGACAAGCGATTTGATCACCGTATCGACCTCATCATTTTTAACAACGATGGAAATCATTCGTTTAGGAATGTATTTCATTCTTTGATTTTTTTGTTCAAGAATTTTCGGTCGATATTCAATATCTACTTCGTTGGCGATTCCTTGTTGTTTTCCGCGTCCTAAAACCGGCAGTGCCGTAATACTTAGGATTCCGGCTTTTTCTAAAACATCTTTCGTTTTCGCCATCATTTTAGGTCGAATCATTGCAATAATTTCTTTCATTGTTTTGTTCCTTTTTGGGGTTTTCTTAAAGAGGTGTCAAAGTCATTATATTTGTTCAAAAATTAAAGTCCTTCAACACCGGTGCGTACAGTTATGACTCGTTCAACGGAACTGACAAAAATTTTGCCGTCGCCGAAATTACCAGTATAAGCGTTCTCGCGAATAATTTTGAGAACGGTATCTACATCGTGGTCTTCGATAACAATCAAAAGGATTGTTTTTGGTAATTCGTCATACCGAATAGTACCGATAGTGATACCTTTTTGTTTCCCGCGTCCGAAAGCGTTAATTTTTGTTGCCGATCCGAAGCCTGCTTCCGCAAGACAATCGGCAACAACATCAATAAAATCAGGACGGAGTACAGCTTTGATCATTTTCATGATTTTCTCCTTTTGTTATTTTTTGTAATGTTTTCAAGTTTTTTTCTGCCGGCTATTTACAAAAATAACAGCAGCAGAAGTATTGGCAACAATAATTTGAATTAATCACTGATACCGTATTTAACGACCATTTTTTCCAATTCATCCATCGTTAAGGGTTGCGGAATAACGAAGTCTTGATTTTCGATAATTTTCCGTGCGAGTTCGCCGTATTCTTTTGCTTGATTTTCGGACGCATCGAATTCGACGACTGTTTTTTTGTTAAATTCTGCTTTTTGCACGACATTATCACGTGGAACGAAATGAATCATTTTTGTACCGATAGCGGCGGTAAATTCTTCGAGAAATTCTTTTTCCTTATCGACTTTTCGGCTGTTACAAACGATACCGCCTAATCGTACTCCGCTTTGTTTTGCGTATTTGAGGAGACCGCGACAGATATTATTTGCTGCGTAAATTGCCATCATTTCGCCGGATGCAACGATATAAACTTCTTGAGCTTTACCGTCACGAATTGGCATTGCGAATCCTCCGCAAACCACATCACCGAGTACATCGAAGAAAACAAAATCGAGATCGGCGGTGTAGGCTCCGTTATTTTCCATTAAGTCGATGGCGGTAATAACTCCGCGACCAGCGCAACCTACACCGGGTTCGGGACCGCCTGATTCTACGCAACGAATATTTTGAAAACCTGTTTTGATTACCTTATCATTTGTAACTTTTTCTGCGCCTTCCTGACGCAAAACGTCCATTAATGTTTCTTGTGGTTTCCCGCCGAGAATAAGACGTGTTGAGTCTGCTTTAGGGTCGCAACCGTGAATGAATATTTTCTTTTGATAAAAGAAAGCCATTGCAGCGGCGGTATTCTGTTGAGTTGTGGATTTACCGATTCCGCCTTTACCGTAAAATGCAACTTTTCGCATTTTATTTTCCTCCGATTTTGAGTTAAAAAATTGTAATTGAATTGAATAAAATGAATTTCCAATTCTCTTGAAATCTCTTGAAAATTCATCAATCTCACACTGGCACATTTTGTGCCGTTCAGCATAAAATATTCAAAACAATAATACTTAACTTGTTGTGTATAAACAAGATAAAATAATTTAAAACATTTTTTTCCGGCAATGATCCCACTCAAAATATCCTACATTTCGGTAATATCTTACATTGGCGTTGTAGATCTTTTTTTCTTTACGGTTTTTAATAGATGTTACATATTAGTAAGAATTTGGAAGGTGATTCCGCGCCGTTTGATAAAAACTTCAACACGGCGATGACTGCGGCAATACCAGTCAACGAAAGAATTTTTCGCCGGCTTCTGATTTATTGTTAACACAAAGTTTCGGCAGATATCACGATTTTGAGTTTATACTTTGGGCATTCATTATTTTATTGTTGTAACAATTTAGATAAAACAATTCCCATCGTGATAGCAAGTTCCAAAGTTGCCTGCCTCTTAAACAAATCGTAACTTAAAAAAATCAATCAAGTGACTGCAAGAAGTTTATTTACGTGAATGGTTATGGAATTTCTTTAGGTATTTCATGTAACCGAATAACAAAAACTTTTTTCTCAATAAGTTTCTTCGTAACATAATTTGTACCGGCATCGCGGTTGTCAAAGGTTTCCGCAATAAATTTTTTACGCGAAT
>JAITBS010000491.1 GCA_031283515.1 Planctomycetaceae bacterium | reverse complement strand
ATTGGTTTTATCGAGTAAGGCTTCGATTTCATCAAGCGAAATATACGGAACAGAATAAACCCGAACAAACGGAATTGCCGAAATAATTATTATAACAGTTATAAAAAACGGGATAAGCGGTTTGAGTAAACTGTTCCAAGATTGCCGTTCCCGAAGCCAATCCGTAACACGAAACCGCGAAGCAACAAGAAGCATCACCATTAACGGTAATGTCGTCCATAACGGATTAAACTGAAAGTAAACCAAACCGAATGACATCCAGAGAATAAACAAGAAACTCAACGCTCCTGTCAACACCACAGAAACAATTATGCTCCGGCAATAAATGGACAGAAATGTGCCGACCGAAAACGGTATCATCCATAAAGTAATCGTTATTGAAATAACAATGATGAAATCATTGAAATTCAGAATTTCGTTTTCATTTTTTACTCTTAAAAAAAACATAAATTCCATAACAATAACAGTAATCAAAATAGGAAGAAAAACAAAAACAAACGGTAAAATACGGCTCCACCAGATTTTTGCTGCGGAAATACCGCAACGGCTTAAAAAACGGAATGACTGATTCCTTTGATCCGCCCCAAACGTACAACCGCCCGACACCAACATAAAAAAGAAAAAACCAAACCATGTATAAATGGGCATCCCATCATTAGAAAAAACGGTATAAGGAACAGTAAAACACACAACAACTGTAACAACAATACCGACAAGCAACACCAACAACGATTGTCTGACGGATTGATAAAGCAACGCCATAAACGGCGTTGTTGGTATCGGCGGATAATAGAAAGCGTTTTCTTGTTTCGGAAAAATGTTTGGCAATATATTTTGCCGGACAGTTCCTTTGCACCATCGCCACATTGAGTAAACAGCGGCAATTCCGACAACAGCGATAATTTTTAACCGTACCGAAATAATATCAAGAACCTCCATATCGAAAATATTTATATTTTGCAAATTGTAACACAAATAGTGGGCAAGAAAAAATACAATAATAGGACTTGCAAATGCGGCAATAACAGCAAAAATTTGATGCCGACAGAGTGTTGACCAAAAAAATCCCCAAATAATTACTTCGATAAAACATGTACCAAAAATTAACAATATCTGCCCAATAGGCGGGCTTTCTGTTAAGACACTTTCCGGTACAAAATTCAACATTTCAAAGAATTCCCTAACATTCCAAAGAAAAAACGCAAGAAACAGTGAACCGGTAAAAACAATTATCGTTCCCAAAATAACCCACATCACTTTACCCAATAGAATTGCCAACGGTGAAACCGGTAAATTACGGAGAAAACCAAATGTTTTTTCTTCGTGTTCCACAGAAAACGAAACCGCAGCAGCCGTTCCGGCATACAATATCGTTATCAACGGCGTCAGTGCAATAAACGAAATAAACGGCATCGGAATAGTTGTTGCAATAATAGCAACAACTTGGATAACAAAACCGAGTAACAATATTGACGCCGCTAATGATCTATGTTGACGACATTCTTTCTTTAATATTGCAATAAATTGTTGCATATTATTTATGTCCTTTCGTTACAAAATCAGGTTGAAATCTTGTTCGATTTATTGTTTCGACATATAACCGACAAAAATCTCCTCAAGTGTGGGAGTTCGGAGTTCGAATCGGGCAATGTTCGAATCTTCTTTGAGTAATTGTTCCGCATCGGCGCGAAGACCGCGACCAAGAAAACGATGTTCACGTCCATTGGTTCGTTGTTCGATTACTGTTGCAAAAGGAACTTCCAACGGAATCTCTTCATTGAGTGTAACAGTTAGTATTGAGGTTGTCTTCTTCAACTCCTCCAACGGTTCCACCAGTAACAGTTTTGATTTTTTCATAATTGCAACAGTATCGGCAATGCGTTCTACTTCAGCGATTTGGTGTGACGATAAAAACACGGTTTTTCCGGTGGCGGCGCGGTCAACCATGCTTTCCAGAAATTCATGCCGCACCAAAGCGTCCAGTCCCGAAGTCGGCTCGTCAAGAATCAGCAATTCCGGATCAGGCGACAACGCCAATGCTAAGGAAACTTTCGCCTTCATTCCTTTGGAAAGTGATTTAATTTTGGCATATTGATTCAATTCGTATTGACGGATCAAATCAAAATATCGTTTCAGAAAATTAACGTAACCGATAGGATAAAATGTTGCGGAAAATTTTCCGATTTCTTCGACGGTCATCCAGTCATACAAAATCGGTTGTTCGGGAACGTAACCGACGGCTTGACGGATTTTCAAATCATCCTTTCGGCTGTCCAATCCCAACACAGAACTGGAACCGCTATCGGGTTCACAAAGACCGAGTAAGATTCGGATTGTTGTTGTTTTGCCGGCACCGTTTTCACCAAGCAAGGCAAAAACAGAACCGCCGGAAACTTGGTACGAAAGATGATCCAATACCAGATTCGCTCCAAATGATTTTGTGACACAATTTAATTCTAAAACGGTGTTTGACATTTTCTGTTCTCCATGATTTCGTCAATTTCTTCTTGGCTTAACCGGCTCCGTGCGGCTTCGTCGAGAAAGAGTTGGAATTTTTGTTGAAAAAACAATTTTCGTTGTCGGCGGCAAATCTCTTTAGCACCAACCGTAACAGCAAGTCCCATTCCGCGCCGCAAGGAAATAAGTCCTTCATCTTGTAACAAGCGATAGGCTCTTGCGGTTGTGTTTGGGTTGATGGTCAACTGTTTTGACAAATCGCGTACTGATGGAATCATTTCCTCTTCCCGCACCGTTCCGGCAGCAATTGCAAACCGAATTTGCATTGCAATTTGCTCAAATATTGGTTGCGATGATGTCGGGTCAATTTCAATAAACATCGTTCAATTCTTCCTGTAATTCATCGAACAAATAAAATTTTCCGGTTTAAAAACGATAGATTCGTCAACCGACTGACTTACTGTACTATCGACATAATACACCAGTCCACTTAAATCGTCAAGAGTGAGTTCAAAATTCCCAAAATGAGAAAATACTCCGCAAATTACGCAGATGTTCGCGAATTTTTAGTCATCAGATTTTCAAAGATTATTTTTTGAGAATACACAACAGACAAAAAGAGAATAGACTCAAAAGGTCAGAATTCTTTTCAAGAAACTTTTTTTGAAATAAAAATAATCTGTGAAAATCTATGAAAATCTGTGCAATCTGCGGACAATTTGAACGAGATGTTCTTTGCGGTAAATAGTGTATCAACAGAATCAGCGTTTGAAAAATCGTTCGACAGTTCCGCGATGTTGGGGATAAACCGTTTGGTCGTAATCAGTTCCGCCGCCGTTATCGCCATCGGTTTTGGTAATCGCTCCGCCATGTTTGTCGGGAACATTGTCAGAATCAAAATCCGGCGACGAAATAGATGCTCCTATCTTTTGGCTGTTCCGAAACGCCTCAATGTCAGACAACGGTAAAAAAGTTGCTTTAAATTCCGCTCCTTCTTCGTCCGCATTTTTTATGAACCGTGTATTGGCAGGTTCTTCACTGGGATCGGTTGTCCAATCCTGTTTTTTTGTGTAACGCGGACTGAATGGCAACTCATCACCGTGTTCACTCGGACAATCCCCTTCACAACCCTCACAGTTCGCCCAAAGATCACTCAACATCCGCTCCGCTTCTTCACGCTCAACCTTTTTCGCATCAGATAACTTTTTAAGACGATCCGAATCAACCGGAAATCCCGCATTTTGTAAGTTTTCACACATTCGTTCGCAATTCCCCTGACATTGTTTCATCACCTCACTCAACTGTTGAAGCATTTCCGGCGTCAAATTTTGTAAGTTATTTTCGTTCAACATTTTTCTCAGAGATTCCAATATCGCCTTTTCGTCTTTGTTTTGTTTGTTTTCGTTTTTCTCATTTTGTTTATTGTTATTGTTTTTGCTGTCTTTTGTTTGTTGTGTTTCCTCTGATTTTTTATCCAATGCCTCTTGCATCTCTTTTGCGAGTTCCGGAGTTTGATTAAACATTTCCTCCAATGAATGAGCCAGACCTTCCATCAATGATTGAGCAGTTGATTCGTCAAGTTTGGGAGAGATTTCCTTAACTTGTTGGGAAAGGCTTTCGGCATTGGCAAGAGTTTCGATCGTTCGTTGGGCATTTTCAATGGCTTCGGCAACTTTCCGGTTCATCCGGTTCTCAATATGATCCAACGCATCGAATGTCTTAACCGGTCCCAAACCATCGGCATTGTTTTGAATATGTTCCAGATCGAGTTTGCGTGTTTCGATTTCTTCAACATCCAAAATATTTTCTTCTTCCAACGTATCCAGTTGTGATGTCAAACGCCGTACCTGATCTTCAATATTCAGACGATTTTGAGTAGGTCTGGAAAGAGCGGATATCGGAAGGAATAACGAAACAGCAGCAAAACAAAATGCAAAAACAATAAGAACAATTATCCGTCGAAATTCCCAACGAATTTTCGGAACACTTATTGTTCCCATGCGAATTGCCCAATCACCAAGTTCTTTTTCAAAAGAACTCATCATAAGTCCGCCCACTTGGTTATCACGATCTAAAATCGCTCCTAATTGCCGGTCATTGGGAAGAAGTTTCCAAGTCGTCAGCAACGCCAGTGCCGGAATAATAATGTAAACAGACAAACTAACCGTAACAATACTCGGTTCGTACCAACCGCCAACTCGAAGTGTTAATACAAAGACTCCCCAAAGAAACAGAAATATCGACGTAAAAGTAATAACCTTTTTGAAGAACAACACGGCAAAAATCCGGCGTCGAAATGTCGAAAGAATTCTGATACGTTGTTGTTGGTTCATGATTTTATACCTCTTGTAGTCATATTGATGATGTTTTCTATTTTACAACACGAAAAATAGCACGAAACATACGAAATTTTTGTTTTGACTCTTTTCGTGTTATTTTGTGTGTGTTTCGTGTGTTTCGTGTTGTACAAAATTCCACTGAATGATTAGGAAAGTAATTTTTATAAAGACACACAATATACGTTCCATTATCTGCGTTCTGCTAATGCAATGCCATTCCGCCGCTCACATCCACACTGGCACCGGTCATGTAACTGGCGCGGTCGGAACAAAGAAAAACAACAACTTGGGCAATCTCTTCTGTTTTAGCGATTCGTCCGAGAAGTGAACGTTTATTGAAACGTTCGGGATCGGCGTCAATTGCGGCGGCGATAATTTCCGTGTACATTAAACCCGGTAACACGGCATTGACATTGATTCCGTCCTTGCCCGTTTCAATTGCCAGTGAACGGGTAAAACCAAGAATACCGGCTTTCGTCATATCATACGCTGTTTTACCGCTGGCGGAACCGCGTAACGCCGCTTGTGACGAAATATTGACGATATTCCCCGACGACTTTCTCGCACGCAAACGCCGTACTGTTTCCCGACAAACTAAGAACATCCCTTGAAGGTTAATATCAACACATTTCCGAAACTCATCAAGAGTGAGTTCTGCGCATTCGGGATTCGCACAATAAGCGGCGTTGTTGACAACAGCGTGAATGGGACCCAGTTGCGATTCAATACTGTCGAACATTGTTCGTACATCATTCTCATCCGAAACATCTGCATAAACCGTTAAAGTGTCAACACAATAGTTCGAATGAAGTTCTAATGCCAAAGAGTCGGCAGCGTCTTTTTTACTACGGTAATTTATGGCAACTTTAGCTTTTTCTTCCGCAAGAATTTCGACAATAGCCTTACCAAGACCGCTTGCTCCGCCGGTTACGAGAATCACTTTGTCTTTTAGGTGTAGGTCCATCGCTTAAAATAAATTTGTAAATAAAATATGTTGATAAAATAACGTTCAATATTACAATAACTAAGGCAACTTCTGAAAACTTTGGTAAAAGATTATTTTATTTCAATTTCAGTTGATTTTAGCCTGTCAAAAAAAAGTTTTTTAGAAGTTCCCCGAATAATAAAACTGCTAAAATAGAACCAACTGAAATGTTAGTTATTTTCATCTTCTGTCAAGTTTTCTGCACATTGAACACACAAGGCTGCATAGGGTAGAAAGTTGAGGCGAATTTTGGGGATACGGCCGCCGCAACTGTCGCAAATTCCATAAGTTCCTTCTTTAATTCGTACGAGTGCTTCGTTGACTTGATCGAGAATTCCGCTTTCATTTTGCATGAAGGAAAGGGTTTGTTCTTGTTCGAAGTTATCGGTTCCGACGTCAGCCATGTGGATGGGCATTGCGGACAGATCGCCTGATGCTTCCATTCTGTTTTTATTTAGTGCAGCGTTGGTCATTGTTGAGACATCGCCGCTGAGTCGGGCACGAAGTATCAAAAGTTTATTTTTATAACTATCGATTTCTGCATCGGTTAATTTTTTTTCCGATGGATTTTTGGTTGTTTTTTTTGTATTCATAATCCGTCTCCTTTTCGATTTCGCGGGGCGGCACGGTGGGGGTGTAAATTCTAAAGAGTGTTTTATTCTATTCGACGAAAAGAAAAAAGGCAAGACGGTTATTTTCCAGAGTGGGCAAGAATTTGGGACAATTCTTACTGCCTGTTCCATAATATCCGGTTGCTCGGTAAGTTCCGGTTATTCGGTAAATTCCAACACGTAAGAGAATGTATTGCAGTAAATGATTTGCCAAATCCGAATAACCCGCAAAACTAAATTTTCAAGATTAAGATTACTGTTTTTAAAACTAACATTTAGAACTTTGCATTTAGAACTTTGATTTAAATAAATTCTTAACACCAATTCATGATCGGGAAAATTTTTTATTTTTTGGGCAAGTACTATTGCAATTTTTCCAAACTGTGATACACTCCGTAAAGTATATTCGAGCAACAATTCCGGCAAATCTTAGTAAATGACGATTGTTGTGTGAGGCAATGTGCTTTTAAGCCCCCTCAGCTCGTCCCAGTGGCGAGCTTTTTTTATGCGCTGAATTTGCCCAAATATTCTTCAATCGTTTGCGGGATGAATGTTGTCTAAAAGGTCAACCGTAACTTTGCGTAATGTGAAGAATTACATAGTTTTGCCAAACTTGTAAAGGTTATTTTGACACAACTCCTTAATGAGGTTCATATTTATTTTCTGCATTTTGCTACTGAGGCAGTTTTGTTCGGAAAATTAGGTGAAAATGAGACCGCATTGTTACACTCACCGATTTGATGTTCCGGCGAAAGGTTACCCCATAAAAATAAGCACTCTACTGAATAGATAAATGATTTTACTGAATAGGTTACTACTTTCCGATAATGTTTTTGAAACAGTGGGGGGCTTTTTTTTGAATTAATTTGCGGTATCTTTTAAAGAGTTGTATTGAGTTGCTTGCAGGGACATTGTGTTCCTGTTCTTTGATGTTTAACTTTTAAGAAAGGATATTTCTGTGTCAACTTCCTCTGTTGCTAAGTTGGATGCTGTTTTCAAACCCAAATCAGTTGCTGTTGTCGGTGCCTCGACCAAACCCGGTACCGTCGGAAACGATTTACTCTTAAACCTTGTACGTGATAAATTTGTCGGCAAAATTTACCCCGTTAACCCCAAAGCCGATGAAATTCATGGTGTTAAAGTTTACAAAACACTTGGCGATATTCCCGATGAAGTCGATCTTGCTGTTTTAATTGTTCCTGCCAAAGTGGTTCCCGGTCTTGTTCAGGAAAGCAAAGCGAAAGGCGTGAAGGGTTTGGTGATTATTTCCGCTGGTTTCAAAGAATCCGGTCACGAAGGTGCCGAACGGGAAAAAGAACTCACCAAATTGGTTCGCGAAGCAGGAATTCCATTGATTGGTCCCAATTGTTTGGGCGTCATCAACCCGCAAATCAATCTGAATGCCTCATTCGCTGCCAAAATCGCTCTGAAAGGCAATCTCGGATTCATTTCGCAAAGCGGTGCTCTTTGTACTTCCGTACTGGATTACGCGGAAGCACGTCAAATTGGGTTTAGTAAATTTGTTAGTTTTGGAAATAAAGCCGATGTCAAGGAAACCGATCTGCTCGAATACTTGGCGGAAGATCCCGAAACCAAAGTAATTGCGTTGTATCTTGAAGATATTGGCGATGCGAAACGTTTTATCGAAGTTGCGTCGAAAACGTTTTGGGAGAAGGGCAAACCGATTCTTTGTCTCAAATCCGGTCGTTCTGCGGAAGGTGCCAAAGCGGTTAGTTCGCACACCGGATCACTTGCGGGTTCTGATGCGGTTTATGAAGCGGTGTTGAAGCAAGCGGGAGTTCAGCGGGTCACAACCATCTCGGAACTCTTTGATCTGGCGGCACTTTACACGACGCAACCGTTACCTCAAGGAAATCGGTTGGCGATTATTACGAATGCGGGTGGTCCTGGAATTATGGCGACCGATGCGGCTATTGCTGCCGGACTCAAACTTGCCAAACTGGAAGATTCTACCAAAGAAAAACTCAAACCGCCGGTATTACCGGAGGCTGCGGCACTTAATAATCCGGTGGATGTGATTGGCGATGCCCATAGTGATCGTTATCAAGCTGCAGTCGAAGTGGTTATGAACGATCCGAATGTTGATATGGGAGTTGTTCTGCTGACACCTCAATCAATGACTGATTCCGATAATTGCGGTAAGATATTGCCGGAGGTTATCAAAAGGATTGGTAAACCGGTTGTTGCGGCGTTTATGGGAGTGAAACAGGTTGAGGCGGGAGTCAACAATTTGGTACAAAACGGGGTTCCCAACTACGCATTTCCTGAAGACGCGGTGAAATCGTTGGCTGCTGCGACCCGATTGGTTGAAACAAAATCAATTGTTAAACGGGAATATGTTGACTACAAAGATATTGATATAGTGAAGGCTAATAAGATTATTGCGGATTATCTTGATGGTCAGACGGAGAAATATCTGACGCAAGCGGATTGCCGTCCTTTATTTGAATGTTACAAACTGCCGTTGCTCAAGAGCGGGATTGCCAAATCATCGGCTGAGGCGGCGAAGATTGTTTTGGGGATTGGTAAGAAGGTGGTGATGAAGGTGATGTCGGCGGATGTTGTCCATAAATTTGATGCGGGTGGTGTACTTCTCAATATTGAGGGTGCGGAGGGAGCTCAAACTGGTTACGACAAAATTTACGCTAATATTGCTAAAAATGTTCCTGGTGCGAAAATTGACGGGATTTTGATTGAAGAGATGGCGGAAAAAGGAGTTGAAGTGATTGTTGGCTGTAACCGTGATGGTCTTGGTCCTTTGATGATGTTTGGTCTTGGTGGGACATTGGTGGAGTTGCTGAAGGATGTTTCCTTCCGTTTAGCACCGATGTGGAAGGTGACGGCGGAACAAATGGTTCGTGAGATCAAGGCGTTCAAGGTACTTGACGGTTATCGTGGAACTCCCAAGTGTGATATTAACGCGGTAGTTGATACGATTTTACGTATGGCGGTTCTTGCGGTGAACCATCCTGAGGTTGCGGAATTTGACATCAACCCTTTGATTGTCCATGCTGAAGGTAAGGGAGCATCGGTTGCGGACAGCCGTGTGATGTTGCGTAAACCGCGTTAAGTCGAGTGCCGGCGTATGGTGTCAAATGATACAACAGAATGATTTTGTATTCCGGCATCTCCGCCAAATGTAACTATTTAGTTGTGATCTTGTTTTGTACCTATTTGTTGTCTATTTTATTTTTCACCCCGAATGGGTGGAATTTTCATAACCGTAGGTCAAGCGAGTAGTTGATAGTGGAGAGTTTACAGGCGGAATAATACCGTTTTGGTGGTACTCCGCATTGCGACACTATCAACTATCAACTCTCCACTATCAACTACTCACGTAATCTATCAGTGGAATTTTTGTTTTTCGATTTTCACCCCGACAGGGGTGTGATTTTCATAACCGCAGGTCAAGCGAGTAGTTGATAGTTGATAGTTGATAGTTGATAGTTGATAGTTGATAGTTGATAGTTGATAGTTGATAGTTGATAGTTGATAGTTGAGAGTTGAGAGTTGAGAGTGCCGCAAGCGGAAGTATTACCGTTTTGGTAATAATCCGCGTGCGAACTCTCCACTATCAACTCTCAACTCTCAACTATTCCATTGCCCCGTTGGGGCGAAAGAAAAAAACATACGAAGTCCATAAACGTAAAAAACAAAAATTTCACTGATATATTACAAAAATCGTAACTCGCGGAAAGACGAAATATGCATTACGATTTGGCAACTGTACATTACTTGTTGTTTATGTTAAACTGATTAACGGCGGTCATGAGGAACAACTAGCCGACAAAGAATTTGCTCGTAATTTTGTTGAGTATCGGCATTGTATGAATATTGAGGCTCGTATGTCGGAGCCGGTTTTTATGGTGAGGACGCCGTTGTTTATCTGTATGACCGTCAGTTTCAAATTCAGACAATCCCGCCGCAATACGATTATTGTTGCCAACAGAAAAAGAGTAAAGGATGTCAGATGATATATTTTTGTAATGTCATTTTTTCTACCGCCGCCGCAATTGTAACTGTCGTGATAAGCAGTATCTTAATGATACTGTTGACGCTGGTGTTTGGAAAAGAACGAATGCACCAAAAATCTCTTTGGGCGGCATGGATTATTTTTGTGCTGTTTGTCGGTCTCGGATTGTTTTATATACGCCATTCTTATATGGAAGTGGTCGAAACACATATAAAAATTTATCAAAATATTCTTCGGCACTGCGCCCGAACATTACAAAACAAAATCATTTCAAACCAACCCGAACACTTGTTAGAATTACGTCAATATCTGCAAAATAGTGAAAAAAATAAAAGTCTTATTACTTCTTTTTATCTTATAAAACAAGCAACAACTCCATCGCAATCGTTTTTGTTTTTGAATCTGACAACACCCATTACCGAAAAACCGGAAACCACCGAATCAGACTCCAACTATGTCATTGGACAGAATATTCCGTTGCAGCAAATTTTCGGACAAGATTATTTTCCTCAACCAATTACCGATGCTCTTAAACATCAAACAACTGTTTTTGGCATTGTAAAACGTGCGGATTATCAGGAAAATCGATTAATTTTTACAACACCGCTATTGGAATCGGATGGCGTAACTCAATCTGTTTTGTGTCTTGAAATCAGGGAGGAGGATTGGATAAAAGAACTTTTATTTGCCAAAGTATTGCCGCATTTATTTTTCTTTTCGTTTTTATTTTTCTTTTTTGCGATGCAAATTATTCTGATTCGTCGGCGGATTATTATGAAAAATTTGAAGGAACACCGGATTATTTCTTTTGAGCAGATGTTGGATCAACTGATTTCGATGAAGACGTCGGCAGAAGAGAAATCAGTTGAACGGAATTATCTAATTCGTCAGGTTGATTCGGAGTTTAAAAAACCGCTTATTCCTGTTCTCGAATCGTCCTTCTTGTTACATCGGCAAATTCAGCAAGAACCGGATTCGTTCTTTGAGTTGGAGTCTCAACCGACAAATTTAGCGTTACTGGAAAAGATGTCTTGGGGATGTAAAAAGTTGAAATTAATTTTGAATGATATACGGACTTTGATTGATTTTGAGTGGAATCAAATTGACATTCATATTGATGCGTTTTCGCCGCATCAAATTATCCATAATCTCCGTAATATTTGCCAGCAACATTTTCTGGAAAAACCGAATATTAAATTCCGAGTTGACACGATTTCGACCATTCCTGATTTGGTTCGCGGGGATCAACAAAAGATACAACGTGTTCTTGAAGAGTTGTTGAAAGTAGCGATAGACCGAATAACAAACGGACACATCAAGATAACCTGTTATATGTCTGGTTCTCAGTTATGTTGGATTATTCTGGACACGGGCGAAATATTGTTGACGGAAAATCAAATTCAGCAACTCAACGAATTTTACAACAGAGAATGGACACATCAGGCGGAGTCAGGCGGTAAATTAGTATTTAAGTCAAATTTGGGTTCCAGAATTGCAATGGTGTTTACGCATTTGCTGAAAGGAAATATTTCATTTCAAAGCACAACCGGACACGGTAATAAATGTACTGTTGTTTTTCCTGTTGAAATATAAATATTTGTAATAGATCTGCGGGACTATTTTATGTTAGCTCCGCAGAGGCGAGATGTGCATAACCGGCACTTACGCTTCGCTACACCGTCGATAAAACACCCCGCAAACCTAAAGTAGGTCGCCGACCAGATAACAAAACAAAAAATTCCACTGAAATATTACCTTATTTTTTTACAATTTTACAATTACTTATTAAGAGATGTCTCATTTATTACAAATCCTTTTTTCTACGGCATTTTGGGCGGTTATTGTTTTTATAACGATTGTGGTCATGGTCGTATTGACTTATCTTTACTGTGCCGAGCCGAAACTTCAGAAATTATTTATTATTGCGTGGTTGATACTTTTGGTATTACATTTTATTGGTTTAGCGTGCGTTTATACCAGTGTCAGTCAGGCTCAAAACCAGATGGTTCGGACATTGAACATATTATCGGATTATTTTCTTTTTGAATTTCCAATCAATTATGCATCGATTCCGCATGATGTTTCGATAGATGATCCGCTTTACAAAGAAGGTCTTGCTTATCTTTCTGCATTGCAAGAGGAGATTGAGTGGATAGCAGCGGTTTATACGTTTCAGGAAAATCAGAACGGTGATTTTGTGTTGGTGATTTCTCCCGGTTCGGATTTGAATCAGAATAATAAAATAGATTTATCAGAGCCGCCGGATCCTCCGGGAACGGCTTTTATTCCTGATTCTCCGTTTGTTATTTCAAAAATCAAGCAAATACTGCATGGCGAGAAACGCGGAATTACCGACCCTTACAAAGATAACTGGGGACGATGGATTACTATATTTCATCCGCTTTACAATTCCGACGGCAAGGTGATTGCGGTTTTAGCGATTGATTTTTGGGGCGATGACTGGGAAAAAACTTTCTTTTTTGCACGGGTGTGGCCTTCTTTGTTTTATGGGTCATTTCTGATTTATTTTTTCTTTCAGTTTGGTTTTTTGCTAAGATATCGGAATGAAGAAAAAAACTTGCGTTATTATTCGTACGAACTTGAAAAAATACTTAAAGACACAGAACGCATTCAGCATCAATTAAATTCGTTAGATCAAAACAAACGTGAATTTCTCGAAAATGTCCACGACGCTATTTCGGTGCATATTCAGCAACTTTCCGAATCCATGACTCAACTCCAAACCTTATCGATTCAACAAAAAAATAATCGATCACAGAATCAATTATTATCTTTGGAAACGCTTCTGAATAATATTCAAAGTACGGGTTCAAACTTGTTGGCGTTTCTGGACAATATTCATACTTATTCAAGCATTGATTTAAACTATCTTCCCTCTCAATTGGAGACAGTACCGTTGAAAGAGTTTTTACAAACAATCAACGATTCTTTGAATAATTATTTAAAGCAGAAACGTAATCTGGATTTACATCTCATTATTAACGAAGCGGTTCCTGAAATGGTGTTGATTCCTTTCCAAATTTTTATGAAAATTGTTATGGAGTTGTTGGGTAATGCGATTCAATTTACACATTCGGGTACTATTACGTTGCGTGTTTCGGTCAAATATCCGGGTCAGTCGCAAATCAGCACGGCGAATGAACAATCAAGCGGCAAAGTACCGTCGTCTATAATACCCGGCTATTTGTTTACCAGCACTTTTGAAGAAGAACCGATTTCCGATCAACTGACTTATTTGAAGATCACCGTTTCCGATACGGGTTGTGGAATTGGAGAAAGACATTTGGAAACATTATTCAAACCGTTTCATCGGCGGCATAACGAAAATCATTCTCATCATCATCATCAATCGGTATTGACATTTGGTCTTTGTACTGTAAAACGTCTTATTCAAATTATTGGCGGTAGAATTTGGGTTGAGAGTCATCATAAGCATGGGAGTACATTTTCGTTTTTATTACCGTTTGTTCTTCCGGCGGCGCAGCAAGTCAATGAGAATATTCGGCATAAAACGCCCAAAGTTCCTGTGCGTCCTCTTGACGGATTGCGTATTTTGGTGGTGAATGAGAGTATTGCCAATCAGGTGTTTATTACGACCATTTTAATTGAGGCGGGAGCGACAACAGAATGCGTGGACAACGGAACAGAAGCCATTGAACTCGTCTGTAAGGAACAACAACAGGGACGTTATTTTGATTTGATTGTGATGGATTCGTACATGCTTCAGACGAGTGGAGTCCAAGTGATTTATGAAATACGCAATCAAGGATTTATGTGTCCGGTTATTTTACTGGGTTCGGCGTTTGGTCAGCAACCGCATTGGCATCCGGCGGCAAACAATGCTTTTGTGAGTAAACCAATTGACCGTCAACGATTGATTCAAACAATTACAACATTGACAAAAAACAAACAAACTGTAATATTTAACAATAAAAAATAGTGTAATATTTCAGCGAATTTTTTTGATCAGGTAGGCGGTCTTTCGCCGAAATGCCGCCTACCTACAAATGATTACAAATATTCTGCTGATATATTACGAAATTTTTAACTACAAACGTTGCGTTTTACCATGAACGCAATTACTTTAACCACTGATTTACTATGATGTTACCAAATTTACCTACGATGGCGACAGTTGTTGTCGTTGACGATAATCCCGGCATTTTGACATTTGTCAATCAAACGCTTCAAGGTTTATACAAATCTGTTCTTTTTGTATCGGGCGAGGATGCGTTGGAGTATCTTCAGAATCATGTTCCTGATTTGATTATTTTGGACATTGAGATGCCCGGAATCAGCGGTTATGATGTTCTTGAAAAGATCAAGGCGGATAATCGTCTTTCGTCGATACCGGTAATATTTTTTACGGCACTTGCGGATGAAGAAAACGAGTTGGTTGCTTTATCGCATGGGGCGATAGATTATATTAGCAAGCCGGTTATTCCGAATATTTTGAAACATCGGATTCGGACGCAGTTGGAGTTGTATCAACACCGTTATCATTTGGAGCAGTTGGTTCAAATTAAAACGGAGCAGGTAGTACGTTTGCAACAGACGATTATTCACACATTGACGGAACTTGCAGAGAGTCGGGATGTTGACACGGGGTGGCATATTAAGCGGACATCGTTATATGCGGAGGTGTTGGCGAAAAAGCATGCGGAGTTGCCGCACATGAAAGAGTATTTGACGGACGAGATTATTACGCTGATTGTTTATGCGGCGCCGTTGCATGATGTTGGCAAGATGGCGATTCCTGATGCGATTCTTTCCAAGCCGGGCAAGTTGACGCCGGAGGAATTTGAGATTATGAAAACGCATGTTGTACTTGGGGCGGAGACGATTAAGAAGGCGGTTGAAGAGCTTGGGTTTCCGAGTTTTTTGGACATGGGTTTAGAACTTTGCCTGACGCACCATGAAAAATGGAATGGAACTGGTTATCCGTATCAAGTAGTTGGAGAGAACATTGCGTTATCGGGGCGTATTCTGGCGATTGCGGATGTTTATGATGCGTTGACTTCGGTGCGGCCGTACAAAGAGCCGTTTTCGCATGAAAAATCTATTCAGATTATTCAGGAGGGCAAGGGAACGCATTTTGATCCGGAACTTGTTGATTCGTTTTTCAAAGTCCACCAAATCTTTGCTGAAATCAGTGAAGCTCACAAAAGCAAATATTTAGAAAAACAACTGTCCCGACAGTAAAATACGGTCATTTCGTTTCAATCGTATCGTCATTCCTTTATCCAACGGTTCGGGTGACCAACTGGTTGGACGGCAGAAATTGGAACTGCGAGAAGACCTCCAACAACTTTTCCAACTCGCCAACATCCCCAGCCCCGAAATACTCCCAGCCGGAAAACCAATTACTCCCAGAACCGGAAAAAAATTAAAAAAACTGTGGACAATAAAAAATTAAGAAATCTTGACCTAACTCAAATAAGGAAAATCCTTCGTGCAAAAAATCTTGGAAAACAAATAAGGAACACCTGTCAAAAACGACAATCGAATTTTAATCTGTGATGAGTATCTTGTTTTATTGTGTGAGTTTGGCAAAGAAGCGTGCGGATGCTAAAATACCGGCGTGGAAACTTGCCAACGAAAATTTTTCATTCGGCGAATGTAAAGCGTCGTCATCTTGTCCCCAACCAACAAGCAAAACTTCCGCATCTAAAATACGATGAAATTCGGCAACTATCGGAATTGAACCACCCTCTCGTATAAATACCGGCGGACGTGAAAATGTCTTTTCAAGAGCTTGGGACATTGGCATTACAAACTTGCTGTTGTCCAGGTCTAACCGCATACCCGACGCCCCATGTTGAACAACAAGTTCCCATGTAATCCCCAACGGAATTTGTAATGAAATAAATTTTCGTACCGCATCAGCGATTACATTTGGCTCCTGATCCGGTACCAATCGGCATGTAAATTTCGCAGACGCCTTACTTGGAATAATTGTTTTCGAACCATTGCCCTGATAACCCGATGTCAGACCGTTAATATCGAATGTCGGACGCACCCAACGGCGTTCGTTTGTCGAAAAACCAGTTTCGCCGAAACCTTGCGATAAACCAATCTTTTCAAAAAAAGAGTTGTCGTCAAAATCCAGTTCCGCAAATTGAGTACGTTCTCTAAGCGTGAGCGGAATGACATTGTCATAAAATCCGGGAATTTGAACAACTCCTTTTTCATCAATAAATTGCGACAAAATTTTCGCCAATGCCATTGCCGGATTGAAAACCGAACCGCCAAAAGTTCCACTGTGTAAATCACGGTTGGGTCCGGTCAGGGCGAGTTCAAAAGCAATAATCCCGCGCAATCCGTAAGTAATAGTCGGTTGCCCTGGTCCAAACATACTTGTATCGCTAACCACAACACAATCACAGGCTAATTTCTTTTTCCCTTCGTTGGAATGGAGAAAACACTCAATTCCCTTACCGCCGCTTTCCTCTTCGCCTTCAACAATAAATTTAATCTGAAAGGGCAATTTTTCACCAGACTTGAGCAACGATTCAACTGCGAAAACATGGGTTAAAAATTGACCTTTGTCATCGGTTGCGCCGCGGGCGTAAATATTACCGTCACGCATGGTTGGTTCAAACGGCGGTGATTTCCAGAGTTCCAACGGATCAGGCGGCTGAACATCGTAATGACCGTAAACCAAAACAACCGGAGCATCCAAAACCTCCGGTGTTTCCGCATAAACCAACGGATAACCCGCCGTTTCAATCAATTCCGATTGTAATCCTATTTCACAAAAATAGTTACGGAACCAATCGGCTGCCCGCAATATCTCCGGCTTATACTCTTCAATGGCACTGATACTGCGAATACGCAAAATCTCAAACCATTTCGATTCAAAATATTCCTTTTGTGACAAAATATGTGTTTCAAACAAACTCATAATATTACCCAACGTAAAACAAAAAATTCAATTAAATAAACAAAACAGATTATACCATGACCAAAACAGATAAGTCAATGTAACTATTGGGAACTTCTAAAAACTAATTTTAGAAGGAACGCGGGCGTCCCGCCTGCATGACAAACGCCTAAATATGCGGTCGAGACGACCGCGATCCTAATAAAAATAAATTTTACAT